>JBMOIB010000063.1:0-16758 GCA_049317545.1 Caulobacterales bacterium
TTGCGGGTGCCGGACTTGAGGATGTCCATCGCCGGGAAGGTGCGCTTGTCGGCGACCTTCCGATCCAGGACGATTTCCGAGTTACCGGTGCCCTTGAATTCTTCGAAGATGACTTCGTCCATCCGCGAACCGGTGTCGATCAGCGCGGTGGCGATGATGGTGAGCGAGCCGCCTTCCTCGAGGTTGCGCGCCGCGCCGAAGAAGCGCTTCGGGCGCTGCAAAGCGTTGGCGTCGACGCCGCCGGTCAGCACCTTGCCGGAGGAGGGCACGACGGTGTTGTAGGCGCGGCCGAGGCGCGTGACGCTGTCCAAAAGGATCACGACGTCATGGCCATGTTCGGCCAGGCGCTTGGCCTTTTCGATCACCATTTCGGCGACCTGGACGTGGCGCGTGGCGGGCTCGTCGAACGTCGAAGAAACGACCTCGCCCTTCACCGTACGCTGCATGTCGGTGACTTCTTCGGGGCGCTCGTCGATCAGCAGCACCATGAGGTAGACCTCCGGGTGATTGGCCTCGATCGACTTGGCGATGTTCTGCAACAGCACCGTTTTGCCGGTCCGCGGCGGCGCGACGATGAGCGCGCGCTGGCCCTTGCCGATCGGCGCCACGATGTCGATGACGCGGCCCGAGCGGTCCTTCAGCGTCGGATCTTCGATCTCCATCTTGAGGCGCTTGTTGGGATAAAGCGGCGTCAGATTGTCGAAGTGCGTCTTGTGGCGAACGCGCTCGGGATCCTCGAAATTGATCGTATTGACCTTCACCAGCGCGAAATAGCGCTCGCCATCCTTGGGCGCGCGGATCTGGCCGTCGACGGTGTCGCCGGTCCGTAGGCCGAAGCGGCGGATCTGGGAGGGCGAGACGTAGATGTCGTCCGGACCCGGAAGGTAGTTGGATTGCGGCGAGCGCAGGAAGCCGAAGCCGTCCACGAGGATCTCGATCACCCCGCCGCCGCCGATCTCGGCGCCGCGTTCGGCGAGCATCTTCAGGATCGCGAACATGATCTCTTGCGAGCGCATGGTGTTCGCGTTCTCGACCCCCAAGCCTTCGGCGAAGGTCAAAAGCTCGGTCGGCGATTTGCGCTTCAGCTCCTGCAGCGTCAGCGAGGTCAGCCCCTCGAGGGCTTGTTGTTCGGTCATTGGCGGTTCCTGTCGGTTGAAATGGTCAAGCAGTCTCGATGGGGGTGGGGTCCCAGAAGTTCAGGCCGAGCGGGTCGACCGGAAGGACGGCGCGGGGCGCCGGAGGGGGACTTGCGACGGGGGGAGGTGGGAACTTGAGCGCCGTCGCGCGCCTGCATATGTCTGCGCTAACCCAGCGCAATCATATTCGGGGCGCCGCCGTCAAGGGCGACGGGCCTCCCTAGGGCGCTTAGTTGGGGGCTGCACGGCCCTGCGCAAGAGGTCGATAGGCGGCAAGGCCATCCGCGAGCCGGGATCCTTGCCTCTATTCGTTAATCCTGCAATCATCGAAATATGGAATCGACCGCAGCCATCGACGCCTTCGCCGCGCTCGCTCAGCCCACACGGCTGGCGGTGATCAAACTTTTGGTCTGGGCGGGGCCGCAGGGCATGGCCTCCGGGGAAATCGCCCGCGCCGCCGGCGCCCCGGCGAGCACGATGTCAGCCCACCTCGCTGTGCTGGCGCGGGCCGGACTGGTGACGTCCTGCCGCGACAGCCGGATCATCTATTACGCGGTCGACATGAGCGGCCTCTCCGCGCTTCTCAGTTATCTCGTCGAGGATTGCTGCCGCGGCCATCCTGAAATCTGCGCCCCATTGGTTCAGTCGGTCCAACGCGCCGCGTGCTGCGCGCCCGCCAACGCGACGATCGAAGATCAAGAGGCGCCAGGCGCGCCGCGTAGCGCAGTGGCCTGAACATGCGTGCTGGAGACATCACCCCAGTCACGCAGCGCGGGTCGCCTCCGTAAGTGCAGTTCCGTTGCATGCGATCCGGGCACGCGCCGCCAGATCGCACGGAAGGTGGAAGCGTATGGCGTACGAGGAGGGAACGATGGCCGAAAAGGGCTCCAAGGAAAACCCGTACAACGCCCTGTTTCTGTGCACGGGGAATTCCGCGCGCTCGATCCTGGCGGAAGCGATCATGAATAGGGTCGGCGCGCCGAAGTTCAGGGCGTTCAGCGCCGGATCGCTGCCCAAAGGGCAGGTGAATCCGCACTTGATCACGCTCCTGAAGAGCCTCAATTTCAAGACCGACGAATTCCGCTCCAAGAGCTGGGACGAATTCGCACGGGCTGGCGCGCCCGCGCTCGATTTCGTGTTCACGGTTTGCGACAACGCCGCCAATGAGGTCTGTCCGATTTGGCCGGGAAAACCCATGACTGCGCATTGGGGGCTTCCCGATCCGGCCGCCGTTGAAGGTTCCCCGGCCGTCATTGCGCAAGCCTTCGCGGACACATTCCGCATGCTGCAGAACCGCATCACCATCTTTTGCGCGTTGCCGATTTCGAGCCTGGACAACCTCACCCTGCAAAAGCGGCTCGACGAAATCGGTCGCATGCAGCGCGATCCCAGCGCCGAAGGCGCGGCCTAAAGCTCCCCGGGGGAAACATGAGCATCGGGTTGGGGCGGCGCCTGTTCGCGGAGGCGCTCGGATCGCTGATTTTGACGGGAACCGTGGTTGGTTCCGGCATCCTCGCGGCGAACCTCGCCGCGGGGAATGACGCGGTGGCGTTGCTCGGCAACACCGCCGCGACCGCCGCGATCCTTTTCGTGCTGATCACCGCGTTGGGTCCGATCTCGGGGGCCCATTTCAATCCGGCCGTGACGCTCGTCATGGCGCTTCGGCGTGAGATCAGCCTCGTCGCAGCCATTCTCTACGTGCCGATCCAGGTTATCGGATGCATCGCGGGCGTTTGGCTCGCGCACGCCATGTTTGCGCTGCCGATCATCCAAACCTCCACCCACGTTCGGGAGGGCGCCGCGCAAATTCTCAGCGAGGGCGTCGCGACGTTTGCGCTGGTCTTCACGATCCTCGCGGTCTCGCGCTGGCGGCCGCAGGCGATTCCAGCCGCGGTCGCGATGGTGATCACCGCCGGCTATTGGTGGACGGCGAGCACGTCCTTCGCCAATCCCGCCATCACAATTGCGCGGGCGCTCACGGACACCTTTGCGGGCGTACGGCCCGCCGATGCGCCGGGCTTCATGCTCGGCCAGGTCGCAGGCGCTCTCGCAGCCTGGATCGTTTGGGCGGTTTTGAACCCGAAAGAGGAGGCGACATGAGCGCGTTTTTCCCGGTCGTGATCTTCCACAACCCCGAGTGCGGCACGTCGCGGAACGTCCTTCGGACGATCGAGGCGGCGGGCTATGCGCCAACGGTGCTCGAATATCTGACGCTCGGCTGGACGCGTCCGCAATTGCTGGCCTTGTTCGCGGCGGCGGGGCTCTCGGCGCGGGACGCGCTGCGGGAGACCAAATCGCCGGCGGCTGAGCTTGGCTTGCTTGATCCCGCGACGACCGAAACAGTCTTGCTCGACGCGATGGTCGCGCATCCGGTGCTCGTGAACCGGCCAATTGTCGCCACGCCGAAGGGCGTGCGGCTATGCCGACCCAGCGAAACCGTGCTGGACCTACTCGACCAGATGCCGCCGGGCCCGCTCTTCAAGGAAGACGGCGGGATGATCATCGACGCCGACGGGCGGCGCGTTTGACCGGTGGCGCGACGGCGGCGCCCATCCTCGCTCAGCTGAAGCGCGGTTCCAGCGTCGCGAGCAGCACGATCGCGATCGCCATGATGAACGGCAATTCGTTGAGCATGCGCCAGAAGCGCTCGGTGTGAGGGCGTTCGCCGCGCGCGAACTTCTTCCCGGCGCCGACCAGAAAGCCATGGACCGCCGTCATCAGCACGACGAGGCTGAGTTTGCCGATGAGCCACGGCTCCTTCAGCATCCCGGAATCGAACACCACGACGAGGTAGGTTCCGAAGATCCAGGCCAGGACGAGCGCCGGCGTCAGGATAATCCGGGTGAGGCGACCAGCCGCTTCGGTCATTTTCCGGTCGAGCTCGCCGCCCGGGACCGCGCCGAACTGGTAGATGTAGAAGCGCGGCAGCATCAGCATGCCCGCCATCCAGGCGATCACCGCGATGATGTGCAGTCCGCGGGCGAGGTCATAGGGAATCATCAGGCTTGAGCCTCTTGCGGCGACATCGGGCACAGACCGAACGCGCGCGGGCAAATGCGTACGCCGGTTTCTGAATGCGCCCCGTACGGCGCCGCAAGCGCCTTGTCCACGAGTTCAGCGAGGGCGGCGATGAACCCGGATGAGGGGCCAAGCGCCGGCGCGCGGATGTAGAAGGGCACGTTCTTCTCGGCGGCCAGTTCGCCGTATTCGTGATCGAGCTCGACCAGCGTTTCGATGTGCTCGGAGACGAACGCGATCGGCGACACGATCACGCCGACCCCGTCTTCGCCCGCCCTGACGATCTCGGCCGGGGTGTCGGGGCCGATCCATTGCAGCGGGCCAACGCGGGACTGGTAGCAGACCTGATGGTCCCAATCGGCCGGCAGGAGAGGGCGGACGGCCTCGACGGTGCGTTCGACCTGCCATTGATAGGGATCGCCGCTGTCGATTGTGCGCTGTGGGAGGCCGTGGGCGGAGAACAGGACGCGCGGGCGCTCCGGTGAACCGGCGGCGCGCCAGGCGGAGAGGATCGCGTCGGCGTGCGCCTGGGCGAAGAGGGCGCCGGCCGGATAGCAGCAGATCGTGCGCGTCGGCTTGCGCCAGACTTTCGCCCACGCTTCGGCGGCGGAGGCCGTCGTGGTGGAGGAGAACTGCGGGTAGAGCGGCAAAAGGATCGCTTCCTCCGCGCCCCAGGCCGTCGCCGCCGCGGCGGCCTCGGCGGCGAACGGGCGCCAGTAACGCATGCCGATGAAGACCTTGAACGTCGCGACGGAATGATCGGCGAGCGCGGCTTCCAGGGCTTCGGCCTGTTTCGTGGTTTCCGGCACGATCGGCGAGCCGCCGCCCATCATGGCGTAGTTCGCCTGGGCGCTCTTGGTGCGGGTCGTGGAGATCAGCGCGGCGATGGCGGCGCGCATGGGCTGCGGCACGCTGATGATCCGCTTGTCGTTGAACAGATTGAAGAGAAACGGCCGCACGGCTTCCGGGCGGTCGGGACCGCCCAGATTGAACACCACGACCGCGATCTTCCGCCGGTTCGCCCCCGTTGCCGAACTCACGCATCCCCCTTCACGAGCCGCACCAGCGTCTCGACGTTCGCGATCTTGGCGTCGGGCGTGATGCCGTGGCCGAGATTGAAGACATGGGGCGACCCTGCGAATCCGGCCAGCACTTCACGCACGCCGGCTTCAAGCGCCGCGCCACCGGCCACCAGGAGCTGGGGATCGAGATTGCCCTGAAGGGCCTGGCCGGGGCGGGCGAGCGCGCGGGCGAAGGACGGCGGGACGGCCGTATCGAGACCGAGACCATTGCACGGGACGGCGGCGGCGAAGGTCTGGAGAAGCGCGCCAGCCCCGCGCGGGAAGCAGACGATCGGCACGGTGACGTTTCGGGCGCGCAACGTCTCGACGAGCTTTCGGTTCGGACCCGCAACGACCCGATCGAACAGAGCGGGGGGCAGACCCTCGGCCCAGCTCTCGAAAATCTGGACGGCCTGGGCCCCGGCGGCCACTTGCGCGGCGAGGTGCTGGGCCGTCGCTTCGACCAAAAGGTCGAGGAGGGCGTCGACGTCGCCCGGACGTTGGTAGGCGGCGCGGCGGGCGCGGTCTTTGTCGCCGCCTTCGCCCTGCAGCATGTAGGTCGCCACCGTCCAGGGGGCGCCGGCGAAGCCGATCAGCGCTACTGACGGATCCAGGGCGCCGCGGATGCGCTCGACTGCCTCATAAACAGGGGCCAACCGCTGGACGGCCTTGGCCGGATCGTCGAACCGCCAGTCGGTTTCATTGATCAGCGGATCGAGTTGCGGGCCTTCCCCTTCCACGAACCGGACCGAGCGCCCGAGCGCGTCGGGGACGACGAGGATGTCGGAGAACAGGATCGCAGCGTCCAACGGGAAGCGGCGCAAAGGCTGGAGCGTGGCTTCCACCGCCAGGGCAGGGGAATAGCAGAAGTCCAGAAAGGTCTTCGCCCGTGTGCGCAGCTCGCGATACTCGGGGAGGTACCGCCCAGCCTGACGCATGATCCAGATCGGCGGCCGATCCAGAACTTCGCCGTCCAAAGCCCTCAAATAGCGCGGCCGGTCTCCAGGTCCGCTCTTCGCAACAAGACTCATGAATTTGGAATCCGAAAATAGGGCGGTGGTTGTAGGGCCGCGAAAACGGGGACAAATCGCTCTTCACACGCCATTCACAGGGCTGTCCAGGGCTTGACGAGGCGCCGGGTCAAAAAGAGCGGCCCGAGTCGCGGACTTGCTCAGATGGCCCCAATGTCATGAACTCACATTCATGGGTGTTAACGACGCGGTGAAGAACACCCGGATGAACGCCGGTCAACGCCCGACCTGGGGGAAATGCCCGATTTCCTCACTCCCTCCCGCTCAGTTCTCAACAGCTTGCCCAACGCCGCGATCCCCCTCACGGTGCGGCGCATGACCGTTTCCCCCTTCGGCGTTTATTTCAACGTCCACCTCGTCTCGGATTCCACGGGCGAGACCCTCGCCGGGATCATGCGCGCCTCGTGCGCCCAGTTCGACCACATCATGCCGATCGAGCACTCCTATTATCTGGTGCGCTCGCCGCGCCAGCTGGAGCGAGTCCTGCGCGAGATCGAGAATGCGCCGGGCGTGGTCATGTTCACGATCTCCAACATGGAGCTGCGGTCCAGACTCGAGCAGCGCTGCCGGGAGATGGGCATGCCGGCCGTCGCCGTGCTCGACCCCGTGCTCGACATGCTCTCGCGCTATCTCGGCATGGAGCTCAATCAGAAGATCGGCGCCGGCCGGGTGCTCGACGCCGATTATTTCCGTCGCATCGATGCGCTCAACTACGCCATGGGCCATGACGACGGGCAGGGCGGGTCCGAGCTCGAGACGGCCGACGTCATTCTCGTCGGCGTCAGCCGGACGTCGAAAACGCCGACATGCGTCTATCTGGCCAACCGCGGGGTCAAGGCGGCCAATGTGCCGATCGTCATGAACGCGCCGATGCCGGACCGGCTGTTCGAGGCAGGCGGGCCGCTGGTGGTGGGCCTGACGATCACGCCCGATCGTCTGCAGCACATCCGCCGCAACCGCCTCGCGGCGATGAAAGAGACGCGCGACACCAGCTATGTGGACGAGGACATCATCCGCCAGGAGATCGTCTATGCGTCGCGGCTGTATGAAAAGCATGGCTGGCCGGTGATCGACGTGTCACGTCGCTCGATCGAGGAAACCGCCGCCGCTGTGCTCAACCTCCTGGCCGAGCGCCGGAGCCAGCACCCGTGAGCGCGCCGACCCTGGCGCTCGCCTCCGGCAGTGCGATCCGGGCCCATATTCTGCGCAATGCGGGCCTGGACTTCGAGGTCGTGCGCCCGAGCGTCGACGAAGAGGCCGTCAAGCAGGGCCTGCGCGCCGAGGGTCTCACGCCGCGTGACCAAGCCGACGCGCTCGCGGAGGTCAAAGCGCTGTCGGTGTCGCGCCGGACGGGCGCCTTCGTGATCGGCGCCGACCAGATCCTCGAGTGCGACGGTGCGGCATTCGACAAGCCCGACGGCCGCGAAGGCGCCGTGCGCCACCTCCAGGCCCTGCGCGGCAAGACCCATCGACTGATCAGCGCCGTGGTTCTCGCCAAGGACGGGACGGTGATCTGGCGCCACATCGAAACGCCGCGCCTGCACATGCGCGCGTTCGACGACGCCTTCATCGAGCGCTACCTCGATCGCGCGGGACCGGGCGTGACGGCCAGCGTCGGCGCCTATCAGCTGGAAGGCGAGGGCGTGCATCTCTTCGAGCGCATCGACGGCGATTATTTCTCGATCCTTGGTCTGCCGCTCCTGCCGTTGCTCGCAATCCTGCGCCGTCATGGATTGGCGCCGTCATGATCAGCGGCAAGACCAAGGTGCTCGCCGTGCTCGGCGCGCCGGTGACGCACTCGCTGTCGCCGATCATGCACAATTCCTGGCTCGCCGAAGCGGGGATCGACGCGGTTTATGTAGCCTTGCCGTTTTCGGAAGCCGGTTTTGCGGCCCTGCCGAGCGTTGGGCTCTTCGGCGCCAACATTACTGTGCCGTTCAAGGAAAGCGCCGCGGCGATATCGGTGCGGCGGGACGAGATCGCCACGCGCCTGGGCGCGGCGAATGTCCTGCGGTTCGATGCCGATGGGCCTTCGGCGTTCAACACCGATGCGCCGGGTTTCGTCGCGAGCCTCGACGAGGGCGCGCCCGGTTGGCGCGCGCGGGTGCACACGGCGCTGGTGCTCGGAGCGGGCGGCGCCGCGCGCGCGATCGCTTGGGGTCTCGCCGATGCGGGCGCGGCGCGGATCGTGATCGCCAACCGCACGCCGGCGCGGGCAGAGGCGACCGCGGCAGCCGCGCCTGGCGCTGAGACCTGGCCGTGGGACGACCTCGCGGGCGCGTTCGCGCAGGCTGATTTGATCGTCAACGCCACGTCGCTTGGGCTTGCGGGCGCGGCGTCGCCCGACTGGCCGATCCACGCCGCGCCGGCGCACGCGATCGTCGCCGACGCGGTTTACAAGCCGCTCGAAACGCCGCTGATCGCCGCGGCGCGCGCACGGGGCCTTGCAACAGTCGACGGGCTCGGCATGCTGATCCATCAAGGCGCGCGGGCGTTCGAGATCTGGTTCGGCGTGCGCCCGGACGTGCGCGGCGCGCGATTGCGGCTCGAACGCGCGCTCGTGGGGGAGGCGTGATGATCGTCCTTGGACTAACGGGCTCGATCGGCATGGGCAAGAGCACCACGGCGAAGCTGTTCGCCGAGGAGGGCGCGCCCGTGTACGACGCCGATGCGGCCGTGCATGCACTCTATGAAGCCGGCGGCGCCGCGGTTGCGCCGGTCGAAGCGGCGTTTCCCGGCGTCGTGCGCGAGGGCGCGATTGACCGCGCCGCGCTTTCAAAGGCGGTGCTCGACGATCCGGCCGCGCTCAAGACTCTGGAATCGATCGTCCATCCTTTGGTGCGTGAGGCGCAGGCGAACTTCCTGCGCGCCAATCTCGAACGAAAATCTGACCTCGTCGTGCTCGACGTGCCGCTGTTGTTCGAGACCGGCGCAGACAAATTGATGGACGCCGTCGTCGTCGTCAGTGCGCCGGCCGATGTTCAGCGCGCGCGGGTGCTGGAACGCCCCGGCATGAGCGAAGAGAAGTTCGCTGCGATCCTCGCCAAGCAGACGCCGGATGCGGACAAACGCGCGCGTGCCGACTTCCTGGTCAACACCGGGCTCGGCATCGAGGAAGCGCGCGCCCAGGTGCGCGCCATCCTGGCCGTGATCCGCGAAGAAGGCGCTGAACCTGCGCCGGAGCTTGCGCTGCGCGGTTGAAACAGGTCGCGACGCAGGCTAGCGATCGATCATGCGCGTGGTGATTTTCGACACCGAAACGACGGGCCGCAGCCCCGAAGACGGCGACCGTATCGTCGAGATCGGCGCCATGGAGATGATCGGCTTCGAGACCGGTCGGACATGGCACGCCTACCTCGATCCGGAACGCGACGTGCCGGAAGAGGTCGTGCGCGTGCACGGGCTGACCCGCGATTTTCTGCGCGGCAAGCCGAAATTCGCCGACGTCATCGACGATCTCCTCGCATTCTTCGGGCGCGATCCGATCGTGGCCCACAATGCCGAGTTCGACCGCCGCTTCCTCAACGCCGAACTCGAACTCATCAAACGCGTTCCAGCCCCGCAAGACCGCTTCATCGACACATTGGCGCTCGCCAAGAAGGTCATGCCGCCGGGCAAACGCCTGTCGCTCGACGCGCTGTCGAAGGAATTCCGGCTCGATCGGATGGGGTTTGATCTGTCGGCGCGCAAGGGCGCCGGCGGCCACGGCGCGCTGATCGACGTGAAGATGCTCGCGGAGGTCTATATCGGCCTGCAGGGCGGCCGCGAGCAGAAGCTGTTCGCCGAAGACAAGCCGCGCGTCGCCGAACAGTTGGTGGAAGCCGCCAAGATCAATGTCGTCGCCCGCCCGCCACGACCCACGCCGCTGGCGCCGCTCTCCTCCGATGACGAGCGCGCGGCGCACGCCGCCTTCATCGCGCAATTCGGCGCGCCCGCGCTCTGGTCCAAACTCGGCTAGAGCGATAGGCTCCCCCGAAACGGGTGGGGGACATGCGCAAAGTTCTGATTTGGATCACCGGCCTTGCGGCCGCCGCCATGGCGCTTGCTGCAATTGCACTTGTTGCGCTGGACTGGCCGAACCGGCCGGCGCCGGTTGATGCGGAGGCCATACGGACACGCGCCGCAGCCTACCAAGGACGCATCAGTCGCGACGCTTGGGGCGTGCCGCACATCCAGGGCCCCCGCAACGTCGATGCTGCCTTCGCGCTCGGCTATGCCCACAGCGAGGACGATTTCCAGACGATCCAGGCCGTCGTTCTCGCTACGCGCGGGACGCTGGCGGCGTTTGAAGGGCCGAAGGCGGCGCCGACCGATTATCTCGTGCAGATGATGCGCATCTGGGACGATCTCGATGCGCGTTACGAGAAGGATCTGCCGGCGGACGTACGGGCCATTCTCGACGCCTACGCAGACGGGGTCACGCTCTACGCGCTCAATCACCCCGAAAGCGTGGCGCCCGGACTTGTTCCGCTGACCGGCAAGGACGTCGCCGCCGGCTTCGCGTTCAAGACGCCGCTGTTTTACGGGCTCGACGGCGAGTTGAAAAAGCTGTTGGCGCCGGAGGCGCCGAAAGGTCCGGAGAAGGGCTCCAACGGCGTGGCGGTCGCGCCGTCGCGCGCAACCGATGGCGTCACGCGGCTGCTCGTCAATTCCCACCAACCCTATACGGGACCGGTCGCCTGGTATGAGGCCGTCGTCGAGAGCGGGGAGGGCTGGCATGTCGCCGGCGGATTCTTCCCGGGTTCGCCCTTCATGCTGCACGGCCACAACGAAAACCTCGGCTGGGCCAACACCGTCAATTCGCCCGATCTCGTCGACATCTACAAGCTGACGCTCGATCCCAAGGATCCCAACGCTTACATGCTCGACGGAAAATCGCGGCCGTTCGAGCGCAAAATGGGGCGCATCCGCGTCAAGCTTTTCGGGCCGTTCTACTGGACGGCTGAGCGAGAGATGATCTGGTCCGAGCACGGAATGGCGTTTCGCACGCCGCGCGGCGTCTTCGCCGTGCGCTACGCGGGCCAGCGCGAGATCCGCGGCGCGCTCGAATACTGGCGTCTTGATACGGCGCGCACCGCCGAGGAATGGCGCGCCGCGCTCGCCCTGCAGGCGTTGCCGAGCATCAATTACATCTACGCCGACCGCACCGGGCTTATCGGCTACGTCTATAACGGCCTGTTCCCCGCGCGGGCGCCCGGCGCTGACTGGCGAAGCGAGCTGCCCGGCGACCGCTCCGATCTGATCTGGACGAGCTACCTCCCGTTCGACCGCATCCCGCAGATCTGGGCGCCGAAATCGGGCCTCATCTTCAATTCCAACAACACGCCGTTCCAGGCGACGGCCGACGACGCCGGGCTGAAAGCGGAGGCCTTTCCCGCCGAAATGGGCATTCAGACGAACATGACGAACCGCGCCTGGCGCGCGTTGGAGACTTACGGCGCGGATCCCGCCATCAGCCGCGACGAGTTCCACGCGTACAAATACGACATCGCCTACAGTCCGAAGTCGGATCAGATGCGCCTTATCGGCGAGATCCTGGCGATGCGGTTTGACGATCCGGACCTCACGGCAGGGCAGGCGATCCTGCGCAGCTGGGACGGGCGCACCGATCGCGGCAATCGCGGCGCGGCGCTCGGCGTCGCCGCAACGGCCGATATCGTCTGGGCGATGACGCATGACGATCCGGTTCCGGATCTCGCCGCCAAGTACAAGGAGTCCGTCGCTGAGTTGAAGGCGCGCTACGGCCGCCTGGACCCGGCATGGTCGGAGGTCATGCATTTCCGGCGCGGCGCGCTCGATCTGCCGATCGACGGCGGGCCGGACACGTTCCGCGCGGTCTATGGCGAGAAGGGCAAAGACGGCGGCTACACCGCCAGCGGCGGCGACACGCTCATCATGTTCGTCGATTGGGACAAGGCGGGCCGCGTCTCGTCCGAGAGCATTCACCAGTTCGGCTCGGCGACGCTCGACGCCAGCTCCAAACATTATGCCGATCAGGCGCCGCTGTTTGCGCGCATGGAGACCAAGCCCGTCCTGTTCTGGCGGTCCGATCAGGACGGCAAGATGGTGGAGACCTACATGCCCGGGGCAAAGCGGCGCTGACGCGGCCGCTCGCGCTTTGGGTTAGCCGTTCGGCTGCTGGCGTTCGCGCAGCTGGGCGCGATAGAGCGCCGCAAAGTCGATCGGGTCGACCAGGAGGGGCGGATAGCCGCCTTCGCGGGTCACTTCGGCGAGCATTCGGCGCGAGAACGGGAACAGCAAGCGCGGGCATTCGATCAACAGCAGGGGCTCGATGTCCTCTTGCGCGACATTCACGAATTGGAAGACGCCCGAATAAACGAGTTCCGTGATGAACATCACGTCCTCGCCGCGGGTCGCCTTCGCGCCGATCCGCAGGTCGACTTCGTAGGCTTCGCCTTCGCCAAGCGGGCGGGCGTTCACGTCGATGCCCATATCGATCGAAGGGGCCATGTCCTGGCGCTGGGCGCCGGTGGCCGCCGTCGGGTTCTCAAAGGACAGGTCCTTCACGTACTGCGCCAACACGCGAATGTGAGGGCTGTCGTTCGCGGACGGGCCGCCTTCTGGCGCGAGGCTGGACATGGGATGATCCGTTGTTTGCTTGGGCAGGCGGGCTAACATGCGCCGGTCCTGGTCGCAACCTCGCGTGCTGCGGGCTTCGTCGTAAGGTGGCGCCAAGCAGTTAGGCGTACTATGTGTCGCAAGGTGGGCGTTTGCCCTGACGGGAGCTGAGCTTTGTCGCGCGAGTTGCTTGAGATTTTGATCCTGGCGGCAATTGCCGGCGTGGTGGTGGCGCGGCTTTACGCCGTTCTCGGCCGTCGTACGGGCGCCGAGCCGCCGGCACATTCGCGCACAGCGACGGTCGAGGCCGGCGCTTCTGTTGGCCCTGCGCCGCCGATCCCGCAGCCGGCGTCCGCGCCCGCCGTCACCGGCCCCGCCGCCGAGGCCGTGCGCGCCGATCCGACCTTCGACCCGGTCCATTTCGTCGCCGGCGCCAAATCGGCCTATGAAATCATCGTCCAGGCGTTCGCGGCCGGGGATCGCGATTCCCTTCGCCCGCTGCTCTCCCCGCGCGTTTTCGCGAGCTACGAGAAGGCCATCGCGGATCGCGAAACGTCTGGCGGGCAGGGGCCCGAATTGGTCCGCCTGAAGAGCGCCGACATCGTCGACAGCAGCGTCGCTGGAGACATTGTGCGCGTCGCGGTGCGCTTCGAAGCCGAGCTGGCCGAAGGCGCCGCCGGCATCCGCGAGACCCGCGAGCGCTGGACCTTCGAGCGCGATTCCCGCTCGCGCGATCCGAACTGGCTCCTTTCCGCAGTCGCCCAGGCGTGAAGCGCCGCCGCGGCGGCGGCGCCGATCATGAGGAGGGCGAGGCGCTTTGGCGTCTCGTGACCTCGACCGTGCGTCCGCTGCGCGGCCACACACACCCCGCGCCGGCCGTTCGATTTGCGCGACCGCCGGGTGCGGCCTCTCTATCCGCCCCCCCCATAGTTCGCCCTGACCCGGCTGCTCCGCCCTCAGCGGCGGCCGGTCAGCCGCAGCCAGCGCCGCGTCCCTCGCGCGCGCCGGCCGGCGCCCCGCCGGACCGCAGCGGCGAGCGTCGGGTGCGACGCGGACAGATGGACATCTGGGGCGCACTCGATCTGCACGGCATGACGCAGGACCAGGCGCGCAATTCGGTCGCCCGGTTTCTCGCTCGCGCCGCGGCCGAGGGCGCGCGGACCGTGATCGTGGTCACCGGCAAAGGCGGGCGTTTTGGCGGCGGGGAGGGCGTCCTGAAGCGGCGTTTCCCGGAATGGCTCGCCGATCCGGGGGTGCGCGCGCTGGTGACCGGGATCGCTCCGGCGCACGCGCGTCATGGCGGCGCCGGCGCCTATTACGTCTTGTTGAAGCGTCAGGCCTCGGACGAACGCGACGCCTTTTCCTGAAGCCCTGACGTGCCCGACCGTTTCGCCAGGATGGTCGCGACCTCGTCCGGCCCGACGCCAGCCGCCTGTAGAAGCACAATTAGGTGATAGAGCGCGTCCGCCGCCTCGGCCGCGATCGCGGTGCGGTCGCCCTGGGTGGCGGCGATGATCGTCTCGACCGCTTCTTCGCCGAACTTTTTCGCGCAGCGGGCGGGGCCGGCGGCGAGCAATTGGGCGGTGTAGGAGGACGACGGATCGCCGCCGACCCGCGCGGCCACCACCAACGCCAATTTGTCGAGTTCCGCGCCAAGGCTCATGACGGCCGCACCTCTATGCCGGCGGCGCGCATGGCGGCGCGGGCTTCCGCGATCGTATGCCGGCCGAAATGGAAAATGGAGGCGGCGAGGACCGCGCTTGCGCCGCCGTGCTGTACCGCGGCGACGAGATCGGCCACGTCGCCCGCGCCGCCCGAAGCGATCACCGGAACGCCGACGCGACTGGTGATGGCGTGCAGGAGCGCGAGATCATAGCCCGAGCCGGCGCCGTCGCGGTCGATCGAGGTGACGAGCAGCTCACCGGCGCCGCGCGCGGCGGCCTCGCAGGCGAAGGCCACGGCGTCCTTGCCTGTCGGGTTGCGGCCGCCATGGGTGAAGATCTCCCAACGGTCGTGCGCCACGGCCTTGGCGTCGATCGCAACCACGATGCACTGCGCGCCGAACTTGGCGCTGGCCTGGTCGATCAGGTCGGGGGTTTCGATTGCTGCGGTGTTGATCGCGGCCTTGTCCGCGCCGGCGAGCAGGAGCGCGCGGACATTGTCCACGCTGCGCACGCCGCCGCCGACCGTGAGCGGGGTGAAGCAGCGCTCCGCCGTGCGGGCGACGACGTCGAGCAGGGTGCCGCGGCCTTCGTGGCTGGCGGAAATGTCCAGGAAGCAGATTTCGTCCGCCTGCTGCGCATCGTAGGCGGCGGCTTGTTCGGCCGGATCGCCGGCGTCGCGCAGGTCGACGAAATTCACCCCTTTAACGACGCGGCCATCCTTCACATCGAGGCAGGGGATGATCCGGGCCGCGAGCATCAGGCCGCCGCCGCGAGCGCAGCCTTGGCCGAAAGGTCGCCCTCGTAAAGCGCGCGGCCGATGATCGCGCCGTGGATGGCGCGGCCGGGGCGAGCCCGAAGAGCGGTGATGTCTTCCACGCCCTTGACCCCGCCGGAGGCGATCACCGGGATTGAAACGGCGTCCGCAACCGCGCCGCAGAGCGCCAAGTTGACCCCGAGCTTGCGCCCGTCGCGGCCGATGTCGGTGACGATGACAGCTGCGACGCCGGCGTCCTGGAAACTGCGGGCGAGGTCGATGGCGTCGATGTCGGTCTGGTCGACCCAGCCGGCGACGGCGACGCGGCCCTCGCGGGCGTCGATGCCGATGGCGATCTGGTCGGGGAACTCGCGCGCCGCGCTGCGCACGAAATCTGGATCACGAACGGCCGCGGTTCCGAGCACGACGCGCGAGGCGCCGGCATTGAGCCAATAGGAGATCGCCGGCATCGTCCGGATGCCGCCGCCGACCTGGACGGGGATGGCGGCCGCGTCGAGGATGCGGGTGAGGGCGCCTGCATTTTTCGGCTCGCCGGCGATCGCCCCGTCGAGATCAACGACGTGCAGCCATTCGAAACCGGCGGACTGGAACAGGTCGGCCTGGGCGCTCGGGTCTTCGTTGAAGATCGTCGCTTCGTCCATGCGCCCTTCGGTGAGGCGCACGCACCGTCCGTCTTTCAGGTCGATGGCGGGGTAAAGGATCATCTCAGGGCGTCCAGTCTACGAAACGCGCCAGCAGCGCAAGCCCCGCCGCCTGGCTCTTTTCCGGGTGGAATTGCACGCCGAGCACCGGGCCGTCTGATACCGCGCTGGCGAAGGTCTCGCCGTGTGTGGTTTGGGCGGCTGCTGCGGCCGGATCGGCGAGGTCGACGATGTAGGAATGAGCGAAATAGCAATGGGCCGACGCGCCGAGCGCGTCGAACACCGGGTGCGGCGCGGTCGGCCGGACCGCGTTCCAGCCCATGTGCGGGAGCGTCGCGCCGTGCGGGTCAAGGCGTCGGCAAGCGCCCGCCAGCCAACCGAGGCCGGGCGTGACGGTCAGCTCAAGGCCCTTTTCGACGAGCAATTGCATGCCGACGCAAATGCCCAGGAACGGGCGCCCCGCGCCCTTGACGCGCTCGACGATCGCCTCCTTGAGTCCCGGCGCGCGCTCGAGCCCTGCCATGCAGTCGGCGAATGCGCCTTGGCCGGGCAGCACGATGCGATCGGCGCGGCTTACGAACTCGACGTCGGCGGTGACCCGCACCTCCCGGCGACGGTTGGCGCGCGCCGCCGCTTCAAGCAGGGCGCGCTCGACCGATCGCAAGTTACCCGAGCCGTAGTCGATGACGGCGATTGTCTGCACGGGTCACAAAACCCCTTTGGTCGAGGGCGCGGCGCCGCCGGCCTTCGGGTCGATCTCGACCGCCTCGCGCAGCGCGCGCGCCAGCGCCTTGTAGCAGGACTCGACGATATGGTGGGTGTTCTCGCCATACAGATTCTCGATATGGACGCA
>JBMOIB010000064.1:0-16475 GCA_049317545.1 Caulobacterales bacterium
ATCGCGATGTGAGTGGCATCGCGATGTGAGTGGCGTAGAGACGCCTCGCCGCCAAGATCTTATGTCTACTTTAAGTATTACGGATGCGCCTACCAGTACTCGGCAGAATTGCGTTAATTTGTTGCGCGTATAACAGCTTTCACGAAGCTGCCTGCGCGCGACCTGCTCGCAATTCCCCTTGTTGTTTTTACAGGTGTTTTTCTCGCCGAAGTCACCGTTATGGAGTGGCTTGAGGGGTCGTCTGTTCTGGATGTGCGGTCCGAGTATTCCGCGTATCTCGACGGCGCGTTGATCGGGTTGGTCGCGGCGGTCGTCTATTGGGCGAGCCGCGGGGCTTGGAAGATCGGCCGCGATGGGAGGCCCTGGATCGCGAATGCTGTGATCCTCGCGTTCGTTGCTGCGACCTACGAAATCGCCGTCCACCAGGCTGTCACCGATCCCCACCTGAGCCTCAATCCTCTCGCGCTTTCTGTGCTGAATCGCGTGCTGGTCGCCGGGGTCGCCGGCGGTTGCGCGGCCTGGCTCATGTTCATCGACCGCCGCGTTGACGCAGCGAACGATGATCCCGCGCCCAGGAATGCAAAGGTCGCAGGGAACTTCATTGCGGCGGCCGTTTGCGTGGCCGTCTGCGTTGCGAGCGTGCCGGCGGTCATGGCGTGGCGCGAAACGCAGGCTTGGGTCCGGGCGACCTCGAGCGCGCAGATCGTTAATCTGGCTGCACGGCAACGTATGCTCAGCCAAAGGACGGCGCGTCTCGTCCTCTTGAAGACGCCGGATGCGCGCGCACAGCTTGCCACCACCTTGGACGACCTCGCCGATAGCCGGGCGCGTCTGAGCGCGCTCATGCAAGATTATTCCAGCGCGCGCGACCTGTCGGATGAGCAGGCGGCGCGACTTCCGGAGAACGCGCAGGCGGCGGCGCGCGGCGACGCCCTCGCTTTGGCTGCGAGACAATGGCTGCAGCAGCCGGGTGATGCTCGACTGACCGACATGGTGCAGCAGCGCGCCGACGAATACTTCGCCGCGGCCGAGAGCGCCGTGCGTGAAGTGCAGCTTTTGGAGGAACGCAACGCCGAAGACCACCTGCTCGGCGCGCTTCTTCAATTGACCCTCGGCCCAATAATGCTGGGCGCGCTCGCCTTCAGTCTGATGTGGCCCATGCTACGGCTCGTTTCGGTGCAGCATCTGCGGCTTCAGAATGCGGCATCGCGCGCCGACGAAGCCAATCGCGCGAAGTCGACGTTCCTATCGAACATGAGCCACGAGATCCGCACGCCGCTGAACGGCATGATCGGGCTCACAGACGTTTTGGCGCGAGACAAACTTGACCCGCGGCAGCAGGAACTGGTCGACCTGATCCGAACGTCGGGGCATTTGCTCCAGACGGTTTTGAACGACATTTTGGACGTCTCGAAAATCGAGGCGGGCAAGCTTGAGCTCGATGTCAGGCCGATAAACCTCCGGCGCGAGATCGAAGCCGCGGCTTTCGTCCTGCGCGCCAAGGCGCAGGAAAAGGGGCTCGATTTCGAGGTCGAATTCTCCGAATCCGTCGAAGGCCATTTCCGGGGCGATCCGTTGCGCCTGCGCCAGATCGTCTCCAACCTGACGTCCAACGCAGTCAAATTCACCGCCCGCGGCGCAGTGCGGATCAGCGTGCATACGAGCGCCGACCATCGCGTCGTCATCCGTGTGGAAGATACCGGCCCCGGATTCGACGAGGCGTTTGCGCTTCGGATGTTCCGGCGCTTCGAGCAGGCCGATTCTTCAATCACCCGCTCGCATGGCGGCACCGGACTGGGGCTCGCGATCACCAAGTCGCTCATCGATCTCATGGACGGTGAGATCCTGGTCGCCTCCACCAAAGGGGTGGGCTCGACATTTACGGCGACGCTGCCGCTCGAACGGGCGGACGAGCCCGCGACCACCAGACCAGATGACGCGCTTTCTGCGGCGGAGGCGCCGCAATTCGCGCTTCGCATTCTTCTCGCAGAGGACAATCCCGCCAATCAGCGCGTCGTCTCGTTCATGCTCGAACCGTTCGGCGTTGCGCTGACGACCAGCGACAACGGCGCCCAGGCGCTCGCGGCTTTGCAGGCCCAAGATTTCGACCTTGTGCTGATGGATATGCAGATGCCGATCATGGACGGGCTGGCCGCGACCCGGGCGATCCGCGCTTGGGAAACCGCGCAATCGCGCCCCCGCACGCCGATCGTCATGCTCACCGCGAACGCGATGGAAGACCACAAACGCCAAGCCGCCGAAGCCGGGTGCGACTTGCACGTCGCCAAGCCGATCACGCCGAGCGCGCTTTTGGGCGCCATCGAAGCCGCGCTCAACGGATCGGAAAAGGCCGCGATCGCAGCCTAACCGCGCGCGCCCGCGCTCAGCCGCGCCGCGCGGCTTCGATCGCGGCGACGTCGATCTTGCCCATCGTCATCATCGCGGCGAACGCCCGCTTGGCCTCGTCGCCGCCGGCCGCCATGGCTTCGGTCAGGGTCCTGGGCGTGATCTGCCAAGAGACGCCCCATTTGTCCTTGCACCAGCCGCAGGCGCTTTCCTGGCCGCCATTGCCGACGATGGCGTTCCAATAGCGGTCGGTCTCTTCCTGATCGTCGGTGGCGATCTGGAACGAGAAGGCTTCGGACTGTTTGAAGGCGTCGCCGCCGTTCAGGCCCAGGCAGGAGACGCCGGCGACCGTGAAATGAACCGTCAGCACGTCGCCCTGTTTGCCGGACGGATAATCGCCGGGCGCGCGGTGCACGGCGGTGACGACGCTGTCGGGGAAGGTCTGCGCGTAGAAGCGCGCGGCGGCTTCGGCGTCCTTTTCGTACCAGATGCAGATCGTGGCTTTGGCGATCATCGGTGCGTCTCCTCGGCTGCTAGCCGCCGGGCTTGGGTTGCTGCAATTCGATCTTGCGGCCGTCCGGATCGAGGAGGTGGGCGAACCGGCCCATCGCATCATCGGTCACCGGCGCGAGCGGCGCGAGCGGCGCGACGCCGGCGGCGGCGCAGCGCGCCAGGACGCCGTCGAGATCGTCGACGACCAGATTGATCATGTGATCGAGGGGCGACGGCGAGAAATAGTCCGCCGGCGCTTTGAACGCCGCCAGCGTCGACCCGGCGCCGGGCATGGCGGCGAGTGCGGCCGGTTCGAATGCGACGCCGCCCCAGTCGGCGAATTCGAGCCCGAGGACGTCGGCGTACCAGGCGCGCAACCGCGCCGGATCAGCGGTTTTGAAGAAGACGCCGCCGAGACCGATGATCTTCGCCATTCGTCCGTCCTCCCAGCATTCGTCTGCGAGGTCAGCGCGCCGCCACGGCGTTCGAACCGCGATTAGCCGCTTCCGAGGCCGCAATCGCCGTCTCCACCGCGCCGAGCACGTCGTCGACGCAGCAGGCGTTGAGGAAATGGTCGCCGGTCGCGACCTCGATGTAGCGGGCGCCGGCGCTCTCGGCCAAAGCCCGCGCCGCCTGTGGCGGCACGAAGGTGTCGCGCCCGCCGTGCAGGACGATGACGGGCTGGGAAAGCCCTGTGAGCGCCTCGCGCACCGCCGGCAATTGCGCCGTCTGGCCGCGCACTTCGGCGACGGCGTTCTTCAGATCGCGCGGCAGGAGCGGGCTTGCGACCGCGCCGAGGCCCATCAGGCGCTTGGCGGTTGCGCCGCGGTCGCCGAAGAAGCCGCTCATCAGGATGAGGGCGCCGACCTTGTCGGGGTGCTGGGCGGCCATCAAAGTGGCGATCGGCGCGCCGTAGGATTGACCGATCAGCACGACCTTTTGACCGGCCGGACCGTCGAGCATCGGGGAGAGGGCGCGCGCCTGCTGCGCGATTTCCGTCACCGCCTGCTGCGGTTCGGATTGCGAAAAGCCGGGCCGGTCAGCGACGATCATTTCCCGCGTCTGCGGCAGCTTGGCGAGCGTGGGGGCCCAATATTCAGACCAGGACGGCGTGCCGGTCACAACCACGACGCGCCAGGCGACGTCGCGCGAAGGCGTCTTGAGCGAGGAGATCCGCCAACCGAGGTCACCGCCGGCCGTGAAGCTCGACCGGCCCATCGTCGTCGCGGGATAATCCTTCGAGGTCGGGAACCTCTTGTCCTCGGGCGGGTTCACGGCGCAGGCCGAGAGAAACACGAGGCAGGCCGCTGCGGCGGTCCGAAAGAGGCGCATGTGAACTCCGACCCGAGTGTGCGGCTGAAGCCTATACCGCATCGCCGAGGATTTAGGGCCATTTCACTTCGGGGGGCATGGAGGAGAGGATGCTCTCGATGTTGCCGCCGGTCTTGAGGCCGAAGATCGTGCCGCGGTCGTAGAGCAGGTTGTATTCAACATAGCGGCCGCGGCGGATGAGCTGCTCCTCGCGGTCGGCGGTTGTCCAGGGCTCGGCGAGGCGGCGGCGCACGATCGCGGGATAAGCGGCGAGGAAGCATTTCCCCACGTCCGTTGTGAAGGCGAAGTCCTTCGCCCAATCGCCGGTGTTGTGGTGGTCGTAGAAAATGCCGCCGACGCCGCGGTGCTCGCCGCGATGCGGCAGCCAGAAATACTCGTCCGCCCAGGCCTTGTAGCGGGGATAGAGGTCCTCGCCGTGGCGGGCGCAGGTTTCGGCGTAGGCGGCGTGGAAGGCCTGCGCGTCCTCGAAATCGTCGCGGCGCTGGTAGTCCTGCGTCGGATTGAGGTCGCCGCCGCCGCCGAACCACCAATCGGTCGTGACGATCATGCGGGTGTTCATGTGGGCCGCGGGAATGTGCGGATTGCGCAGGTGGGCGATGAGGCTGATGCCGCTCGCCCAGAAGCGCGGGTCCTCGGCGGCGCCTTTGACCTGTTTGGCGAAGTCGGGGCTGAACGCGCCATGCACGGTCGAGACGTGCACGCCGACCTTCTCGAACACCCGGCCGCGCATCATGCCGGCGACGCCGCCGCCTTGGGGTTCGCCGTTCGGGCCAAGCGCCCGCCGCCAGGGCGTTTTCTCGAACCGACCCGGTTCGCCCGGATAGAGCGCAGCGGGCGCGTCGTCCTCGATCGCTTCGAAGGCCGCACAGATCTGGTCGCGCAGGCTCTCGAACCAGGCCCGCGCCGTCGCTTTGCGCTCTTCGAGATCCATAACGCCCCCTTCAGGATAAGCCGTCGAACCCGCCGGTCTGGCGCAACGCCTCGGCGAGCGCGACCGCGCCGGCCACCGCCACATTGAGCGACCGCATGCCGGCCGCCATGGGAATGCGTACGACCGCATCGACCGCGCTGTAAACCGGCTGCGGCGTTCCGGCGCTCTCGCGGCCGAGGAGGAGCGTGTCGCCCGGCAGGAAGGCGAAGTCGGTCAGCCTGGCCGCCCCGTCGGTTTCGACCAGCACGAGCCGGCCGGCCTTCCGTTGCGGCGCCTCGAGGAACGCCGCAAACGATCCATGGCGGTGGATTTCGGCATGCGCGCCATAATCCATTGCCGCGCGCGAAAGCGCCTTGTCGGTCAGTGGAAAACCGCAGGGCTCGATCACGTCGAGCGGCGTCGCCCAACAGGCGGCGATCCGAATAGCGGCGCCCAGGTTTTGCGGAATGTCGGGTTGATACAAAGCAAGACGCACGTTAAGCGCTCCCCAGGGATGGGACGGGCGCCGCAGATGCGGCGACAAGCCGCGCTGGCAGGGCGCGGGGCCGTTCTAGCTTTTGGTTCGCGGCGGCATAAAGAGGCGCGCCAGCGGACGAATTCTGGAAGCGGGGTTGCGGCGTGGCCGAAACGACAGCGAATGCACACGCGAAGGACGGGGCGAGCGAGCCCTCACGTCGCGATTTTCTCTACATCGCCACCGCTTCGGCCGGCGCCGTCGGCGCGGCCATGGTGGTTTGGCCGTTCGTCGACCAGATGAACCCGGCCGCCGACACGCTCTCGTTCGCCTCGATCGAGGTTGACCTGAGCGCCGTCGCCGAAGGTCAGCAGATCCAGACGTTGTGGCGCGGCAAGCCGATGTTCATTCGCCACCGGACCGCCGTCGAAATCGAGCGCGCCGAGGCCGACGACAAGGCGCCCGACCTGAAAGACCCGGCGACGGACGATTCGCGCCTGACCCAAGCCAACGGCGAGCCCGGCAAGCGCGAATTCCTGGTTCTTCTGGCGGCCTGCACGCACCTCGGCTGCGTGCCGACGTTCGCCGCCGGCGATTACGGCGGCTGGTTCTGCCCGTGCCACGGCTCGCACTACGACACCTCCGGCCGCATCCGGAAGGGGCCGGCGCCGCTGAACCTCGCCGTGGCGCCGTACGTCTATTTGACCGACACCAGCATCAAGATCGGGTGAGACCATGAGCGGCCCATCGACCTACGATCCCAAGAGCGGCTTCGAAAAGTGGCTCGACTCGCGTCTGCCCATTCTTCGTTTGGCGCATGACAGCTTCGTCGCTTACCCGACGCCCCGTAACCTCAACTATTTCTGGACGTTCGGCGCGATCCTGACGTTCTGCCTGATCACCCAGATCGTCACCGGCATCGTGCTGGCCATGCACTACGTGGCGAGCGTCGATCACGCCTTCGCCTCGGTGCAGCGCATCGAGCGCGATGTGCCGTACGGCTGGCTGATCCAGAACATCCACGCCGTCGGCGCCTCGATGTTCTTCCTCGCCGTCTACATCCACATGTTCCGCGGCCTCTATTACGGGTCCTACAAGGCGCCCCGCGAGGTGCTGTGGATCCTCGGCTGCGTGATCTACCTCTTGATGGTCGTCACCGCGTTCCTCGGCTACACGCTGCCGTGGGGTCAGATGTCCTTCTGGGGCGCGACCGTCATCACCAACATCCTCGGCGCGGTGCCGGTGCTCGGCGAGCCGATCAAGCAATGGCTGATGGGCGGCTTCTCGATCGACAATCCGACGCTCAACCGCTTCTTCTCGCTGCACTATCTGCTGCCGTTCGTGATCCTTGGCGTCACCCTTCTGCACGTCTGGGCGCTGCACGTGACCGGCCAGAACAACCCGGCCGGCATCGACGTGAAGAGCGAAGAAGACACCGTGGCGTTCACGCCCTACGCGACGGTCAAGGACCTCGTGTCGCTGGCGGTCTTCCTGCTGATGTTCGCGACGTTCGTGTTCTATTTGCCGGACGCGCTCGGCCACGCCGACAATTTCATCCAGGCCAACCCGCTGGTCACGCCGCCGGAAATCGTTCCGGAATGGTACCTGCTGCCATTCTACGCGATCCTGCGGGCGATCACGTTCAACATCGGACCGATCGACTCCAAGCTCGGCGGCGTCATCGCGATGTTCGGCGCCATTGCGGTGCTCTTCGTCCTGCCCTGGCTCGATACATCGAAGGTGCGCTCGATGCGCTATCGTCCGTGGGCGCAGCGCTTCTTCCTGGTGTTCGTGGCGGCCTGCGTGGCGCTCGGCTGGTGCGGCGGTCAGAACCCGTCGAAGGCGGTCTATCAGGGCGGCGACTATACCCAAGTCGTGACCTACAAGGCCGCCGGCGGCGCCGACGCCACGCGCACCTTCGCCGCGCACGCGCCGGAGGACCTCGCCATCGAAGTGCGCGCCTGGGAGCAAGACAATCCCGGCGCCTTGGTGAAGGCGGGGCCGGTCGTTGAGCCGTTCAAGTTCACCGTCGAGACCTTCTCGCAGCTTCTGACGCTGTATTACTTCGCGTTCTTCCTCGTCATCCTGCCGTTCCTCGGCTTGCGCGAAACGCCGCGCCGGGTGCCGGACACGATCGCGAAGGCCGTTCTCGACGGCCACAAAGCGGCTGCGGAATAGGGGCGAACCGAAATGAAAACGATCCTGCGCGCCGTCGCGCTCATGGCGGCCCTCGCGGCCGCGCCGCTCGCCGCCCACGCCGCCGGCGCAGCCAAACATCCCGAACCGCAGGCCTGGTCATTCGACGGGCCGTTGGGCTCCTACGATCGCGGCGCCGTCCAACGCGGCTTTGTGGTCTACAAGCAGGTCTGTTCGTCCTGCCACGGCATGAAAATGCTGTCGTACCGCAACCTCGGCGAAGCGGGCGGTCCGTTCCAGGCCGTTGCCCCGGCCAAATGGCAGGAGCGCGGCAAGGAGCCGAAGATCGGCGCGCCGGGCCACGGCCTCGAACTCGTCAACGCGATCGACAATCCGTACGTGAAGGCGATCGCCGCGCAGTACGAAGTGACCGAAATCGACCAGAACACCGGCGACGAGATCACGCGCCCCGCGCGCCCATCCGACAAGTTCGTCTCGCCGTTCGCCAACGACGGAACGGCGCGCGCCGCGAACGGCGGCGCCCTGCCGCCGGATCTCTCGGTGATCAACAAGGCCCGCCATGGCGGCGCCGACTACATCTACGCCTTCCTGACGGGCTACCAGGAAGCGCCGCCCAAGGGCGTCGAGGTGGTCGAGGG
Source organism: Caulobacterales bacterium (assembly GCA_049317545.1). GTDB lineage: Bacteria > Pseudomonadota > Alphaproteobacteria > Caulobacterales > Aquidulcibacteraceae > REEB506. The sequence continues at coordinate 8,351 of JBMOIB010000064.1, forward strand.
CAAATACTACAATCCCTATTTCCGCGGCGGCTGGATCGCCATGGCGAACCAGCTGGGTATCGCCGAAGAGGCGGGCGTCATCACCTACGAAGACGGCACGCCGGCCACCAAGAAGCAGATGGCCAAGGACGTCGCGACCTTCCTCCAGTGGGCCGCCGATCCGAAAATGGATCAGCGCAAGTCGCTCGGCATGATGGTCATGATCTACCTCGCGATCCTCACCGTGTTGCTCTACGCCGCCTACAAGCAGGTCTGGCGCGGCCAGAAGCACTGAAGTTGCGCACAGCGCAGGTCAAAGGCCGTCCTTCGGGGCGGCCTTTTTCTTTGGGTGCTGGCGCTGCATTCCCTCGTCATCCCGGCCGAGCAAAGCGAGAGCCGGGACCTCGTTCCTGGCGCACGGCGGAACAAGGTCCCGGATCGGCGCTGGCGCGCCGTCCGGGATGACGAGAGAGGGACGCCTCCGCAATAATGAATTCGGATGGGGACCGGACGAAGCGTCGCGAACGGAGCAGTGAGATGAGCAAGTGGGTTCTCGGCGTGATCGGCGGCTCGGGCCTCTACGAAATCCCTGGCCTCGAAGGCCAATGGCGCAGCGTTGAGACGCCCTGGGGCGCGCCGTCTGATCAGGTGTTCGACGGTCGCCTCGGCGATCAGCGCGTCGTGTTCCTGCCGCGCCACGGCCGCGGCCATCGCATCCCGCCAAGCGCCCTCAATTTCCGCGCCAACATCGACGCGCTCAAACGGCTCGGCGTCACCGACGTCGTGTCGATCTCGGCCTGCGGCTCGCTGCGCGAGGACCGGCCGCCCGGCGCGTTCGTGATCGTCGACCAGTTCATCGACCGCACCTTCGCGCGCGAAAAGAGCTTCTTCGGTCCTGGCCTCGTCGCGCACGTTTCGATGGCGCACCCCGTCTGCCCGCGGCTCTCCGCGCTCGCCGCTGACGCCGCGCGCGCGGCCGGCGCGCCGACGCACGAGGGCGGAACCTATCTCGTTATGGAAGGCCCGCAGTTTTCGACGCTCGCGGAATCCAAGCTCTATCGGTCGTGGGCCTGCGACGTGATCGGCATGACCAACATGCCCGAGGCCAAGCTCGCCCGCGAAGCCGAGTTGCCGTACGCGAGCGTCGCCATGGTGACCGATTACGATTGCTGGCGCGAAGAGACCGAAGCCGTCACGGTCGCCAACGTGCTCGAAGTCCTGCACGCCAATTCCGGCAAGGCCAAAGCGCTCGTAGCCGCGCTCGCGCAGACGCTCGCTGCGACTCCGCGCCCGCCCAGCCCGATCGACACGTGCCTCGATTTTGCGCTCATCACCGCGCCCGAAGCCCGCGATCCCGCGCTCATCGCCAAACTCGACGCCGTCGCCGGGCGCGCGCTGCGCCGCTGATCAGGCGGTCCGGCGCCCGCGCGCATAGGATTGGTCGCCGCGGTGCAGCACCAGATCCTCGGCAAGGACATCTGCGGGGGCGAGATCGTCGAGCGTTTCGAGGGCTTGGTAGAGCGGTTCAAAATCGGTCTCGACCGTCTGGCGCAACAGGTCCTCGAAACTGTCGATGACGAAGTAAGTTTCTTGGAAATCGTCGATCCGGTAGTTCGTGCGCATTAGGCGCATAAGATCGAAGCCGATGCGGTTGGGCGAGGGATCGTCGCGCGCGAACAGGCTTTCCGTGCGGCTCGAGACGATGCCGGCGCCATAGAGCTTGAGATTTCCACCGTCGCGCACGAGGCCGAACTCGACCGTGTACCAGTAAAGCCGCGCGAGCTTGTGCAGCGCGCCGAACCGCATCGAGCGCAGCCCGCCCTCGCCATAGGCCTGCATGTAATCGGCGAACACCGGATCGGCGAGCAGCGGCACATGTCCGAACACATCGTGGAAAATGTCCGGCTCTTCGAGATAGTCGATCTGCGCCCGGGTGCGCAGGAACCGGCCGGCGACGAAGCGGCGGTTGGCCAGATGCTCAAAGAAGACCGCGTCCGGCACGAGGCCGGGAACCGCAACGACCGTCCAGCGCGTCGCGGCGAACAGCCGTTCGTTCAGCTCTGAAAAATCGGGAATGCCGGGTCTGGAGAGCCGCAGCATGTCGAGGCCCGCAAGGAACGCCGGCGCGACCCGCCCCGGCAGGAGCGCGGCCTGGCGGGCGAACAAGTCGTCCCACAGCGCGTGCTCGTCGGCCGTATAGCGCGGCCAATCCTGCGGCACGGTCCAGTCGGGCGCAGCGCCGGGCGGGGGCGAAGAAAGGGAACCGACCATGCCCGATCCTACGCTGCGCCGAGCGCCTATGCACGCGAGGCGTCCATTCTCAGCTGGGTCCGCGCCGTATCGTTGGCGCGCGCCCGGGTGCGCGCACGTCACGCGCCTGTGATCCGTCGCTATGGTTCAATCGTATGCTCGATTCACCTGGAGCCCAGTCATGAGTCTTGAATTGGCGCCGGCCCTGGCGCGACCAACCTCGGATCAGACGTCAGCCCCCTCCAAAACCGGGTTGAAGACGCAAATCGTGGTGGTCGGCGGCGGCGCGGGCGGACTGGAGCTGGTCGCCAAGCTCGGCGCCAAATTCGGCCGAGAACATTTCGACATCATCCTGGTGGAGCGCAACAACACGCACATCTGGAAGCCGCTGCTGCACGAGGTGGCCGCAGGATCCTTGGACGCCAATCTCGATGAGGTCGGCTATCGCGGGCACGGCCATCGGTTCGGCTACCGGTTCTTTCTCGGCGCCATGGAGGGGATCGACCGCGCGAACCGCCAAGTGCTGATCGCCCCGATCCGCGACGAGGACGGCACGGAGATGATGGCCGCCCACCGCATCCGCTATGATTATCTCGTGATGGCGGTCGGTTCGGTCTCGAACGACTTCGGCACGCCCGGCGTTCGCGAGCATTGCATTTTTCTGGATACGCGCACCCAGGCCGATCGCTTTCGTCAAAAGCTCCTCAACCAGTGCCTGCGGGTGTCCCGCACGATGAGCCAGGATCCCAACGCCGAGGCGTACGCGCGCGTGGCGATCGTCGGCGGCGGCGCGACCGGCGTCGAACTGGCGGCGGAGCTCTTCAACGCCGCGGCCGGTTTGCGCCATTACGGCCTGGAAGTGTTCGATGAAAGCCGATTGAAGGTCACGCTCATCGAGGCCGGGCCGCGCATCCTGCCGGCGCTGCCGGAAAAGCTCGCCGAGGCCGCCCAAAAGGAATTGGAAGCGCTGGGCGTGCGCGTCATCACCGGCCAGCCGGTCACCGCTGCGACAGAGGCTGGCATCGTCACGCGCAACGGCGAAACCATCGCCGCCGAATTGCGGGTGTGGGCCGCGGGCGTCAAAGGTCCGGACTGGCTCAAAGACATCGCCGGGCTTGAGACCACGCGCACAAATCAATTGGTGGTGCGCGAAACGCTGCAAACCACCCGCGACGATCGGATCTTCGCGCTCGGCGATTGCGCCAATTGCATTCCCGCCGGCGCCGATCGGCCGGCGCCGCCCAGGGCCCAGGCCGCGCATCAAATGGCGGATGTCGTGTTCGCCAATCTGTGCGCCGCCATCCAGGGAAAACCCATGCGGCCGTTCGTCTATCACGACCACGGCTCGCTGGTTTCTCTCAGCCGGTTTTCGACGGTCGGCAGTCTGATGGGCAATCTGATCGGCGGACGGATGGCGGTCGAGGGGTGGCTCGCGCGGTTCGTCTATGTTTCGCTCTACCGCATGCACCTGCTCGCCATTCATGGCTGGCTGCGGGGCGCGATGATGATCGCCATCGGCCACGTGAACCAGATCATCCGGCCTAAGCTGAAGCTGCACTGAAGCGTGCGGCGCGCGTGGAGCCGGCTGCATCACCTCCCGCAGCATCTCCGGCATGTTCGTCGACCCGGACGGCAACGGCATCCACGGCCTCAACGAGCGCATCAAAGTCAAAGCGCTGATGGACGGGCGCGAGTATCTCTACCGGCTGATGAAAACCTACGCCGGCTGATTGGCGTCGCGGTGTGTGGGGGCATGCAGGCGCATAGGCGGGGCGGTGCGTCGGCGCACGTGGGCTCAGGCTGCGCCGACCGCGATCTTTCACGCAAAAAGAATATCATTTTTGCGAAAATAGAAATCCTATGACGATCCGAGGGTCGAGGTATTTTGTTGTACGATCACCGTGCCGATGTTGATAATTTTGGGTAGTTACTTAAATGAATTATAAAAAGAAGATCGGAAATCGCGCCGAGTGGGGCTTCGATTGTCCAGTCGACTCGTCGCAAGCGGCGCTCCCGCGCCTGCATCGTCGGAAAGGAGCGCCATGGCTGTTTCAGTAAGGAAGCAGCGGATCGCGGCGGCCTGCCTTGCGATGCTGCGCCACGCGCACCCACGCGACATCCGTATGATCGACGTCGCGAAGGCGTCGAATTCGAGCAACGCGCTGGTCGCCCTGCACTTCGGCACCCTCGAGAACCTGCTCGTCGAGTCTTGCCTGACGGCATTCGAGGACATCGCAACGCGCTTTACGGCGGAGTTGAGGGCGCGCTGGCCAACCGGCGACGCAACGCCGCGTATGACCTACAAGGAAGCGGCTGTCTTCGTGACGGGCCTTGAAGAATGGGAATGGCGGCTCGCGGGCTACGCCGTACCGAGGCTGTCGGACCAGACTCAGTCGGACCGATTTACGCACATCCTGCAAACCGTTCTGGGCAGGATCGCGCGCCGAACCGGAATGCTCGACGAGCTCGACGGCGCAGACATCCTTTTCCTTCTGGATCTCTTCGGATCCTATTTCGCCCATGCCGCGCGGCTTATCGGCGCCAACGCGCTGACCCGCGCCGAACTCGAGCGCCGATTGGTGCGATTGGCCTCATTCATCAGGGCCGAACCTACGCCCTGAGCGCCGCTCTAGGCTCTGCGGCTGCCTAAACCGCCAATCGCAGCGCATGACGGGCCCGGCTTGGATCGCCAAACCCCAGCCAATTGCATGCGCGCGCGAGCCGCGACTGACGCCTGCGCAAACCGCGATCGTCGCTTCCGTGCTTGGACGAATTCTCGCCAGACCAGCTGCTGGTGCAATCGCCGGTTACGCGCCGGCGGCGCAGTTGACGCTCATGATCGATCTCTTTGGCTGGCCTCCAAATCTGGGCGCAAAACAAAAACGCCTCCGCGGGCGCGGAGGCGTGAGGAGGGAAGGGCTACTGGGTTCTCTATGCGATAGGGGACTGGCCCAGTGCGCCTTTACTAGCGCTTGGCTTCTGTGGGCGCCCGCGAGCATAGGATAGACGTCGCAATCTTTGGATCGCACAGGGCGTCGACTGGCATACTCGCCTGAACCTGATTGCGCGCCAGCCGTTCACGCTGTCGCATGATCGAGCTGCGTATTGGCGAGGCGCGATACCGCGTCGCCGAGGGCCTCAACGCCGTCGCGCTTGTCGAGCGCCTCGTGAAACGCCGTCGCGCCCGTCGGCCTGACCGAAGAAAAGCAGACCAGAGGGATGTCGTCGTCAAAAGCGGCGATCCGCGCGGCGAACCCGGCGCCATCGAAGTCGCTGGTCCCTCCGAAGTGGAAGTCAATGACGACGCAGGATGCGTCGAGGTCGCCGTCGCAAATCGCCGCGAGCGCTTCTTCAGGGCGGGCGAAGCGCGCGATCGTGAAGCCGCGGGCTGCGAGGGCGCGCTCGATCCGGTCCCGCCACAATGGATCGTCGTCGACGATGGCGACCTTGTGGCCGAGCCCCTCAAGGCTAAGGGGCGGGGAAGACGCTTTCGGGATGAGCTCCGACACAGGCAAAATCAGATCAAATTGGGAACCGAAACCCCGCAGGCTTTGAACGGAAACCACGCCGGCGGCGCGTGTAACGAGCTCCATCACGGCATCGAGACCCAGTCCCCGCGTTGCGCCCCGCATGCCCGTCTTGGTGCTGAAAAACGCGTTGAAAATTTGGCCCAGATGATCCGGCTCAATGCCGCATCCAGTGTCGCGGATGCTGATCGCGACGCAATTGTCCGGCAACACCTCCCGCGTGCGCCAGCGCGGCGCGTCTGGAACGGGAAACGCGGGGGCTGTTGCAGCCACGATCAGTTCGACATCGCCTTCGCCGCCGGCTTCAAGCGCGTTGCGCAGCAGGTTGGTCAGTGCGCGCATGAAGACGATCGAATCTACGTCGCCGAAGGCGGCGATCAGGTCCGTCTTCACCTGCAATCGACCGGGTCGGCCGTCCTCGCGGGCGGCGAGATCTGCGGCGCGCGTCGCCAGCGCGACAAGATCCAACGAGGGCGGCGGATCGGAGGCGGCCGTGCTCTTGGACAGCGCCGAAGCGGCGGTTTCGCGTGCGCCGGTCAAGGCGCGGTCAATGCGCTCGAGATGCGGGGCCAAACGTTCGTCGTCGCCGGCCAGCGCCTGCGCCGCGGCGAGTTGCGCGTCCGCGGCGAGAAGGAAATTGGCGATGTCATGGCACGTGCGGTCGAGCTTGCGCTGGACCTGCGCTTGCATCTCCGCGCCGGAAATCCAATTGCGCAGCAATTCGAGTGAGGCTTCATCCTTTTTGCGGGCTGTGATGTCGCGCGTCGCGCAAATGATCCCGCCGGCGGCGCTGACCGTCAAACTCACCTCTTGCGGGACCAATCGTCCGAGCGCTGATATTCCAACCGCTTCGCCGCGCCAGGCCCCGTTCGAGAACAAGCGCGGCATCACGAATTGCTGGAACCAATCGGCGACGTCGGGTCGGTAGATCGTTGTCCAGGGCTTGCCGATGAGCTCGGCCGGGGAGCTGTAGTCGAACATCGTCGCATGCGACGGGTTCATGTAAGTGAAGAGCCCGCTGGAGTCCGTGATCGCAAGGCCGTCCTGCAACCGATCGACGGCGGCGATCAATTCCGAGGCGCCCGTCGCGCCCGAGGGCGGCAGGTCCAGAGCCATCGATTTAGAGCCCAAGCTCGATCGCGCGGATCGCCACACCGGTGCGATTGGCGACGTCGAATTTCTGGCAGAGACCGCGAACGAGCGCCTTCGTCGCGGACAATTCGATCCCCAAGGCTTCCGAGATGACCTTGTTCGGCGATCCCGCACACAAGAGCCGCAGCGCGGCGGCCTCGCGTTCGTTGAGCTGGGGACGCGCGGCAATGCGCGGTTCGCCGCCAGTCAGGAGCGATACGGGAAAGAAGCGTTCGCCAGACGCCACGAGCCGGATCGCGGCGACGACCGCTTTCGCCGACATCGTTTTTGACAAGAGCCCGCCAAAGCCCAGCGAAACCCCAAGATCGAAGTCCCGACGGGTTGGGCTTCCGGAAATCAGGATCACCCTCTCAGGCGCGCTCGGGCGCAATCGCTCGAAGAGGGCCTGAACGGTGGACACGCCGGGCATGCGCACGTCGATCAGCGAAACGTCGAAGGTCTGCGTGTCGTGGATATCGGCGATGGCGTCCAAGGATTCGGCGATCGTCGCGCGAATGTCTGGACACGTCGTTTCGATGAACGACCCAAGCGATTGGCCGAATGACACATGGTCGTCGACGATCAGGAGCCGCAATTGGGGCTCGGAGGCCGTGAGATCTCCCGCCGTGTTCGCCACAAGGTTTCTCCGTCGCTTGTCGAACGCGCGGCTCTCAAACGGATCGCGGACCGATATCTCAAGCGATCAATGTCAAAAGGTAACGAGCAAAATCAATAGTTAAACCGAACGTCAATCGCGTGTTTTTGGGGGTGACTGAATTCAGTAATGTTGTACGTGGCGGCATAAACGTCGTTAGGAAAGGATTAGCGGTAACGCGCTACGCTCCTCGCAACGCGCCAGACTGGTCGCGTTTCGCAGCGCCGTGAGCGGTCCTGACGAGGTAAATTCAGTTTGAAGGACGGCGAAAAGCCGCAACAGGAGCATCATCGTGGATGCAAGCAACATTGCTTCAGCGGCTCGTCCGCGCCTGTTGATCGTCGATGACGAGCCAGCCAATCTCGAGATGCTGTCGCGGCGGCTGTCCGTTCGCGGTTTCCAGTTGCTGACGGCGCCGTCGGGGCCGGCCGCGCTCAGCCTGATCAAGGAGGCGAGGCCCGATCTGGTTCTGCTCGACCTCATGATGCCCGGCATGTCTGGGATGGAGACGCTCAGTCATATCCGCGAACGGATTTCGTCATCCGAACTTCCGGTGATCATGGTCACAGCCAACAATGACCGG
>JBMOIB010000065.1:0-16282 GCA_049317545.1 Caulobacterales bacterium
GTCGATGGCGCCGCCGGCATTCGTCACGACGTCCTCGACGCGCGGCGGCGCAAAGCCGCGATGCGCGCCGGCATAGACGACGAGGTCCTCGCGGAGATCATAGGTGATCCCGAGGCTCGGGATCGTTTCGGTCAGATCGGCGTCGCCGCGCGCGCCCGTCAGCAGATTGCGGCGCTCGTAAGCGACATGCTCCACCCGAACGCCGGGACTCACGGCCAGACGCCCGAACGTCACGCGCGCCGTCGCGTGCGCCGCCAACGCATCGGCGTAACGCAGGTTGTTTTCGCGTAGACCGGCGTTGACGCTCGTTCCCGCCACGCGAGACTTCGGGCCGTCGCTGTTGATCTGCAGTCGGCTCTGGCGCTCGGTGTGCCAGCGGACGCCTGCTTCAGCCTCGAAGCGCGCGGCGCGATACGCAAGGCGGCTCTCGACGCCGTACACGTTGTATTCGCGTAGTCGCCCCTCGGCGCCGCATGTCGTTTCGAGATTGGCCATGCCGCGGCAGGCGGGGTCGCTGGCGTCGGCCGGACGTTGCGCCGAGTTGGACGCCTGGCGCCACCAGTCGCGGTCGAACCACAGAGAATAGGCCGACGTCGTCAGGCGCCACGGCTCTGAAGGCATCCAGCTGTGTGTGGCCGAGGCGGTGAAACGCTCCGTCTCGAAGCGATCGTTGCGGAAGGGGTTGCCCCGCGGATCGGCCAGGAACTCGGCCTGCGTGAGGCCAGAATAACTGACCTGGCTGTCCTCCTTGGCGAGGCCGAGGCGCACAACGAGCGCCTGCGTCGCGCCGAGATCGCGCTCCAGCTTGAGCGAGGCGTCGTCGAACGCCAGCCCATGGTTTGCGCGAACGCCGTCAAACCGCGTCGCATTGACGTGGGCGAGAGCGCGAAAGCCGAGCGCCGGGCCGCCGAGCGAAAGATCGGCTTCCTGGTATCCGCGCGATCCCGCAGCGAACGTGGCGCGCACCTGAAGCGCATCCGGCGCGCGCGGCGTGATGTAGTTCACAACGCCGCCGACCGTGTTGGGCCCGAACCGGACCTGCGCTGCGCCCTTCAACACTTCGATGCGCTCGAAGCGGCGAATGGACGGATGCGAATAGGTCGCGTTGTCGCCATACGGCGCATACGTCAACGGCAGGCCGTCTTCCAGAAGCAGCACTTTCGAGGAGCGCGTTGGCGACAGTCCGCGCACGCCGATGTTCGGCCGCAGGCCCAACCCCTCCTCGTCGCGCGCCACAACGCCCGTGGCTTGCCGCAACGCCTCATTGACGGTGAATACGCGCGCACGGCGAAGGTCTTCGGCTTCGATCGTCGCGCCGGATCCGGGAATGCGCAGGAGGTTGGCGCGCTGACCGACGACGATGATGTCCGCCTCGCGCTCGGCGATCTCGGCGGCCGCGACCGGCGCGCCTGCAAACGCCGCCCACACCGCCGCCGACCAGAGCATCGCGCTGCGCGCAGCGCGTCGCGCGGCTTCGACGGCCGCATCCGGTTGCGGAGCGAATTCGGGGGCACTGCGAGGCATGGCGCTCTTTCTGCGATTGCGAGTGACTCTCATCTATATGCGAATGACTATCAATTGCGCCCCCTTGAGGTCAACCCACGGAGTGGGGGAAGACCTCGTGAGACGGCCGCGCCGCAACTTCGCCATGTGCGTGCTCAAGCTATGGGGGGCATCGAGGAGCCCAGATTTGTCCCGTTCGGCCTTAACCGCCCTGTTCGCCGCCGCCGCACTGTCCGCTGCGGCCCTGCCCGCCCTCGCCGATACGGCGCCGGTCAAGCCGTACGACCCCGCCGTCGTCCGCGTCGCCGGCCGCGCTGAACTCTACCTGGCGCCGGATCAGGCCCGCGTGACGATGCGCTTCTACAATGCTGGCCGCACCAGCGCGGAAGCCGCCGATCTCGTCGCCAAACGCACCCGTGCGCTCGAGGCGTCAGTGAAAACGATCGACGCCGCCAAGGTCGCGATCGAGCGCAGCGACGTCAGCGTCAGCCCGGTCATGAAGGGCGGCGGCGACCGCCGTCCCGATCGCATCAACGGTTATGAGGCCAATGCCGACATCACGATCCTGGTGCGCGACCTCGCGCTCCTGCCTCAAGCCGTCGAAGCCGCAGTGAACGCAGCGCCGGATTCGTTCGGCGACGTCGCCTATTCGGTGCGCGACACACAGGCGGCGCGGACCAAAGCGCGCGAAGCCGCGATCAAGGACGCCGTCGACAAGGCGCGCGTCTACACCGAGGGCGCGGGCTTCCGGCTCGGACGGCTCCTGCTCGTGGAGGAAGGCGGAAATTCCATGATCGTCCAGACCGGCAATCGCGCCGTTCGCTACGATCGCGTCGCTTCGACGGTGTCGGCTGAGGCGGCTGTTCCGGCATTGGCTGCGGAGCCGCAACTCTACACCGCGGAAGTTTCGATCGTGTACGAGATCGGCCAGGCGATCGCCCAGAAATGAAGCGCGACCTGTCATTTGCGGCGGCGATCGCGCTCCTGGCTGCGACGTCCGTCAGCCTGGGCGCCTGCGGACAAAGCGCGACCAAGGATTCCCCGCCTCCGGTCCCGCTTGATGCGCCCTCGCCGCTGCCGGTCAACGAAGAGCGGTTCGATTGCGCCGCCTTCGGACCAATGACGATCCTGTTCCAGTCCATGCCAGATCTTGCGACCGTCGAAGTCGCCGGCGAGACCTATCGCCTGCCCATCGCAGTCTCGGGCTCGGGGTATCGATATGCGGACGCTGCGACTGAACTCGCCGGCAAGGGCGATGAGGTCCGGCTCGTCCGGCAAGGCAAACCTGATCTCGTGTGCACGCGCGCGCCAGCGCCCTAGGCTCAGGGCGTCGTCAAGAGATCAGCGCAGATCGCCTCGAGGCCAAGCCGGTCGACGATATCGAATGCGGCCAGCTCGGTTGAATCGACGTCGAGCACCGCCGCGAGACTGCCGTCGCGGTGAAACACTGGGACGACGATCTCGCTTTGCGAACGACTGTCGCAGGCAATGTGGCCGGGAAAGGCATGCACGTCTTCGACGAGGACCGTTTCGCGCCGCGACGCAGCCGCGCCGCACACGCCCTTCCCGAATGGGATGCGAAGGCATCCAAGCGTGCCCTGGTAGGGCCCTACGACCAGTTCATCGCCTTTGGCCGGATCGACGACGTAAAACCCGGTCCAGAAAAAGCGCGGCGCGAACGCCTGCACGAGCAGCGACGCCGCCGTGGCGTACCGAGCGGTGTGCGACGGCTCGCCGGTGATCACCGCCGCGATTTCGCGGCGCACGATTTCATAGCGGGCCGCCTTGTCGGCGGGGAGATCATCAAGACGCGCTTCGGCCATGACGGCCAGTTAGGCAATTGCGCCGCCGGCGGCAAGACCGGCGGCGCGGCGCGATCAAATCGGCGCGGGATTCCAAACGCCCTTGGAATCCTTGCAATAGCGCTCCTGCGGCAGCGCCTGGGCCGCAAGACCGCCGGCGGCGAGCGACGGCGCGAGGATGCGGCAATTCGCATTGGACGGATCGACCTGAGGCGGCGGCACCGAAAGGGTCGCGAGGCCCCCGCCGCCCTGGGGCGTGAAGTTCGACGTCACCGCCTTGTTGCCCTTGACGGCCGAGAGGTACGAGTTTTCGACCCGCTTCTGGTCGCGGTTGCCGAGATACTTGCAGACGAAATACGTGCCGACGCCGCCGACCGCGCCGCCGATCGCGGCGTTTTCCGTCTTGTTGCCCTTCGGTGCAGTAATGAGGCCTGCGACGGCCCCGACGCCCGCGCCGATCAGCGCGTTGCGCATGCAGCGCGACAATTGCGTGCCAAGGAACTGCGTAGTGCCCGCCGGATTGGCGGCGGTGCTCGATTGCGCGAACGCCGGACCAGCCAGTGATGCAATTGCAATAGCAACAACGAGTGATTTGAAACGCATGGCAGCCTCCCAACGCCTACGGCCCGGACCATAGTCCGACAGCCCGATCCTCTGCACTAAAAACTCGATCATGAACGGCGCCCGAACGCCGCAGGCGCCGATCAGCGCACGTCGCGATAGACTTCGCAGCCAAAGTCGGGGCAAAGCACAGCGCCGCGAAGTTCGGAGGGCGCCGTGTCGCACAATGCGATCGTCAAGCAAGGTCCGCTTGCGGACAATATCGAGGCTTTCAAAGCCTATCAGGTCGACCCCGAGTGCGCGGTCGTGCTGGCGCGCGGCGACCTGCCAGGCGATAACCCGGCCGCCTACCGCCTGTTTTTGCGCGAGGAAGATGCGTCGGCGTCGCGGTTTCTGGCGCTCGGCTATGACCGCTTCTTCGCCGTCTCCCTGCGCCCGGTCCAGGCGGGGCTGACCTACCCGAACGGCGAGGATTCCATCATCGTGGCCGACGTCAAAGCAGCGGTGATCGACCCGGTGGCCTACCTCGTCGTCGCGGCTGGCTCGGGCGACGACCTGTTCGCCGGGCTGAGAGCTCGCTTCGCACGCGCCATCGCCGAGCATAATCGCTACGATCGCATGGGCCTGTTCCAGGAGCTTGAGGCGCTCGGCGACGCCCTCGTGCGGCGCGCGACGCCGTTCGACGGCTTGAAGATCATCACGTGCCGCTTTCAGAGCCACGGCGGCGCGCCTTCGCTGGCGCGGTCAGAGCCGCAGGCTCCGTCGCCTGCGCCAGAGCCTGCGGTGGGCGCGGCGCGGCCGTCCCCCGGCGCAGCGGCATCAGGAGCACCTCCCGCGGAACTGCGGAAATACGCCGCGCGCGCAGCGCCCCCTCGCCGCGAAGCCGAGCGCTACCAGGATGAGATGCTGGCGGGGCGTGCGGCCGATGCACCGCCAGCGGCGAAGGCGCCGCCGACCAAGGCAGACGCCTCAGCGTTTGCGCCGCGCCGGTTGCGGCGCGCCACGCCTGAACTGGTGCAGATCATCGTCCACCAACCGCAGGACAAGACCGAAGCGCGGCGTCTCGCTAAAGCCGCCGACCCGTCTGCCATCGGCGCCGGCGCCGGCGCCAAGCTTGGGTTTCTCGAAGAAGGCGCACACATCGCCGTGGCGCTCGACGTGAAGGGCGCGGACGTCGAGGCGCACTCGGGCCCGCAGATTTGGACCGGCGAACCGTTGGTCTTTCCGTTCAGCGTGGCGGCCGCGGAGGACGGCGCGATTGCGCAGGCGACGTTTGCCGGGCGCATCCTCGCCGACGACGCTCAGGTCGGATTGATCGCCTTTGCGCGTCCGCTCGCCAAAAGCGGCGCGAAGCCCGCGCCGGCCGGGCCGGTCGATGCGCCCATGCGCCGCGCCAAGCGGGTATTCCTCTCCTATTCCTCGCGCGACCGGGCGAGCGTCGCGCTGGTGGCCGAGGCTTATCGGCGCGTCGGCGTGGCGTGCTTCTTCGATCGCACGTCGCTGGCGAGCGGCGAGGAATGGTCGCCGCGCCTGCTCAAAGAGATCGAGCGCGCCGACCTGTTCCACCTGTTCTGGTCGACGAATGCATCGGCCTCGGACTGGGTCGCCAAGGAGGCGCGCCATGCCTTGTCCCGGCGCCGCGCGTCGTGGACGAAACGGCCTGACATCACCGTGCAAATGCTGGATGGGCCGCCGTGGGCGCCGCATCCGGCGGACCTCGATTCCATCAATTTCGATGACTTCGTGCGCGCCGCCGTCGTCGGCTACGCGCGCGGCACAGCTTGAGGCCGACGTTGCGGTTCAGTTCGCTTCAGGAAAGCTGCGCGCCGCTGCGGCATCGCGCGCGAGGTCGTCCCGCGCGGCGTGAAGCGCGGCCTCGATGGACCACAAGACGTCGAGCAGCCGTTCAAGATCGGCCTCGCTGATCCCGTCGTCCACCCGGCGCAGGATCAGGAGGCGCACCATCTGGCGTAGCGACCCCAGGTCATCGAGGATCGGCATCATTCCGGGCTCGCCTCACGCAATCGCTCCGCCTCGACGAAAGCGCGCACCCGCGCAGCGAGAGGATCAGGCAACGCATCGCGCGCGGCTAACGCATCGGCTGCGCCGAATCCGTCGTTAAGCAACAAATGCGAAGGGCAATTGCCCTCGACGTTGCCGAGATTGGGACGGTGCTGGCGATACCCTACGAGCGCCTGCACGTCGGGCGCAAATGCGCGCGCAACTTCCGGCGGATAGACGAGGTACTGGTTTTCGAACGGCATGAGCCACCCCAGGCAATAGCTGATCAGAACGCCGCGGCGCGGCGCAGACGACCGGTTCGCGCCGCCGCCGTGCAAGGTCGATCCAAGGAATAGAAGGGCGTCGCCCGGATCGAATTCGACCGCGATCGGCGCGCCGACGACGTCGCCTTGAGAGATCGCGCCATGGCTGTCGGGATAGATCAACGTGGCGCCGTTCTCCGCGCGATACGGCGTGATCGGCCACATGACGTTGACGAGATATTCGATGCGTCCCTTCTCGCCGCCCCACATGTCCTGGTCGCGATGCGGCGCCTGGCGGGTTTCGCCGGGATGAAGTTCCAGCGCCTGGGTGAGATTGAGGCGGATCACATCGCAATAGGGACCGAGCACGCGCTCGACGATAGAGATGATCTCGCTATGCGCGATGATGTCGGCTGCCGCCGCCGATCGGCGCAGCAGCATCCCGAACCGCTTCGTCCGGCGGCCGTAGAAGTCCCCGTCGCAGAAAGGCGTCGCGGCGAATTGCGCATCGAGTTCAGCATTGATGCGGCCGAGCACAGCCGGATCAACGGCGCGGCGAAGCACGACGTGCCCGCGGCGGGCAAGCTCCGCAGCCGCTGCGTCGCGGCCCAAAAGCGTTGCGCTCATGCCGCCAGTTCCCGATCGAGTTGCAGCGCGGGAAATCGCGTGCCCGTGCGCGCGCGGAAGGCGGCGATCGAAGCCGGGGAATTGTCGATGACGAAGGCGCCGACGAGCACGCCGTCCATCTCGCGCGGCGTCCCCAGCGGCGCACAATCCCAGCCGAAGGCCAGCATGCGCGACAGGTATTGGATGTTGGTGACGCCGACGAAGCGCGTGATGCCGAACAGAAAGCCGAACTCGAGCATGGCGCGGGCGAGACGATTGCGGATCGGCCGGTTGCGGTCCGGGTGGAGATCAGGGCTGGTGCAGAGCCGGCTGATTTCCCAGACGTCCTCGCCGACGATTGGTCCGGTCTCGCACAGATCGGCGAACAGATCCGTCATCAGGTGGGGCCCGGTTGTCGGCACCAGGCGCATCGATCCGAGATGTGCGCTCTGCTGATCGAAATCGATCAGGTAGATCGCGTCGTCGCCGTCGTAGCGATCGATCTCGCGTCCATCTGGCGTGACCGGCAAGCGCCATCCCCACGTCTCGACGAAAATGCGCGCGCGATCGCGATGCATCGCGTCGATGTTGGCTTGGTACTGGCGGCGGTTCGAACTGGAAATCACGGCGACCATCGTTCTGCTCCCTGTTGGCGAGCACGACGATCAGGCGCCGCGCGATTTCGCGCGATCCTCCGATCAGGGGATGGCGGCGTCAGGCGACGTCGGCGACGCTCAGCGTATTGTCGAGCAGCGCACGCACGACGAGTTGGATGCGCGTGGAGACCCCGTACCGCGCCTTCGCCGCCTCGACGTGCTGATGGACGGTGGTCTCGCTGATGCCGAGGATCTGGCCCGTCTCCCAATCGCTCTTGCCACGCGCGATCAAGGCCAGACAATCGAGTTGGCGCTGGGTGAGCGCGACGACGACGTTGGACCGCGCCTGCAAGAGCCGTCGCCCGGCCTCGAACGCGAAGCACCCGACATAATGCGCGATCGGCAAAGTTTCGCGGGCGAAGGCATCCGACCGGGTTGCGGCGAGCGTGCACGATCCGGAGATTTCGCCGGGAATGTGGATCGGAACGCTGACGCCATTGAGGATGCCATGGGCGGTGGCTTCCGCGAGGATGGCCGCCTGGCGCTCGGTCAGAGTCATGATCTGCGGCACGTCGGACCAGACGAAGCTCAACGCGCGGCTCTGGCAGACGAGAAAGATTGGATCGTCGCTCACATAGGCGCGCGAGATGAAGCGCTCCTGCCATTCCTGGGGATAGTTTGTGAGCCGCAGGATCGGCCGCTTGGCGTCGCGCAGCGGCACGTGATGCATCAGCGCGTAATGATCGAACCCGAGGCGCGCGGCGGCATCCGCCATCAGCGCTTCGAGATCGCCGAGCGTGCGCGCGGCGGCGGCGGCGGCGACGAATGCCTGCAACTCGGGAAAGGTCATGTGGACCGTCAGGTGGGGCAAGCGGCCCTGCGATCAACCAACTTGGCGCTCAGAACGAGCGATCGGCTCCGCCGCGCTGATGGGTTGGCGCGGTCGTCGACGCCCGCTAGGACGGTCGCGCGCTGGGGGCCCTTAGCTCAGCGGTTAGAGCTGACCGCTCATAACGGTCTGGTCGCAGGTTCGAATCCTGCAGGGCCCACCAGCGGCGCGGCGCTTGTTGTGAAAACTGGGCGACATAACGCCCCGCGACCGGTGAGCGCACCACCATGACGAGCAACCAATCGCCGCTTGCACTCGCCTCAGAAGCTTTTAGTCTCCGAGGTCTGCCACGCCGGGATCCATCGGCGGGCAGACCCCTGGGGCTGTGGCGATGGGGCTGCATCGCCACAGCCACCTTGATTCTGTACGAAACGAAATGCACGCCTAGTGGACGCGATATTCACAGAGGCGGGGTATTTATTCACATCATCGGTTGCGCAATGCGCTTGTCCGCACAACAAGACCAGATGTGAGGCTTTAAATCAGCCACGCCAGCCATTGCCGCGCTGGCAAAATGATCCCCGCCATTGAGGCCGACGCCCAAGCGGCGCCCGCAGCCGCCGTCGCAAATCCAAACCAATAGAGCGGTCGATTGCGGACCAGCGCGCACACCGCGAGCAGCGACATGGCGATCGCGATCAGCGCGTCGGACAGGTCGTATTGGTCGGCCAGCGCGTTCAGACGTTCGAGATCCTTTTCCGCCGCCTTGGCGCGTCCGGACACTTCGGCAAGGCGATCGCGAATCCGCCGGAGCTCCTCCTCCTGCGCCGCAACTTCGTTCGAATGGGCGGCGCGTTTGAGATTGGCGAGCTCGTAGGTCGCCATATCCTCGCGCACCCGAACCGCCTGATACCAGGCCCAGGAATTATTGCGCTCGGCCTGCGCCTGCGCGAGGGACTGTTCGACATTGCCGCTCTTGATCGTGCTGACGGCGAGGAATGTGGCGATCAGGGCGATCGACAACGCGACGCGGTTGTTGAACTGCTCGTCCGACGTGGGCCCCGTATCGTCCGCCATTTCAGCCTCCACAGCAGCGCGCGTCAGGCGCGGCGACGCTCCATCTCCGCCGCGAAGCGCTCAAACAGGTAGTGGCTGTCCTGCGGGCCCGGCGCGGCCTCGGGGTGGTACTGCACGCTGAATACTGGCGCGCCGTCGAGCGCGATGCCGCAATTGGATCCGTCGAACAACGACACGTGCGTCTCAGAGACCCCGGCCGGCAGGCTTGCGCGATCGACGGCGAACCCGTGGTTCATGGACACGATCTCGACCTTGCCGGTCGCCAGGTCCTTCACCGGGTGGTTCGCGCCGTGATGGCCTTGCGGCATCTTCATCGTCTTTGCGCCGAGCGCGAGCGCGAGCATCTGGTGTCCGAGGCAGATGCCGAACACCGGCAGGCCGGACGCGACGAGCTTGGCGATTTCGGGACCGGCGTAGGCGGCCGTCGCCGCCGGATCACCAGGACCGTTGGAGAGCAAGATGCCATCTGGTTTGCGGGCGAGCGCCTCCTCCGCCGACGTGCTCGCCGGCAGAACATGTGCGCGCGCGCCGACGTCGCCGAGCGCGCGCAGGATGTTGCGCTTCACGCCATAGTCCATCACGACCACGTCGAAGCGCGGCTTATCGAGCGGCTGCACGCCCATCGGCCAGCACCAGCGCGTTTCCTCGACGACGTAGGATTGCGCGGTGGTGACGTCCTTGGCGAGGTCTAGGCCAAGGAGCCCCGGCCAGGCCGCGGCCTTGGCGCGCAAAGCATCGATGTCAAACGCGCCGGCCGGGTGATGGGCGATCATCGCGTTCGGCATGCCCTGGTCGCGGATGCGCGCCGTAAGGGCGCGGGTATCTATGCCGGAGAGGCCGATCACGCCTCGGCGCGCGAGCCATTCCGGCAACGACGCCGTCGAACGCCAATTGGACGGCGCCGTCGGCGGCGCGCGGAAAATCGCGCCGCGCGCGGCCGCAGCAGCAGCCGGCGAGCTGGTCTCGACATCCTCGTCCGTCGTGCCGGCGTTGCCGACGTGGGGAAAAGTGAAGGCGACGATTTGCGCGGCGTAGGACGGGTCGGTCAGGATTTCCTGATAGCCGGTGATGGCGGTGTTGAAGCAGACCTCGCCCACCGCCTCGCCGACCGCGCCGACGCCCTGACCGAAGAAGACCGTTCCGTCCGCAAGGACGACGACGCCGGTGGGCGTGGGCATGGCGAACCTTTCGCGAGCGCGCGAGGGCCGCGCGCAAACGGCCGCGATGTAGGGCGCGCCGCCGGCAATGTCCATCTATTCCGCGAGCCGCTCCAAGAAAGCGAACACGGCGGAAGCGAATGCGTCGTTGTCGTCGCCGGCCACCATGTGCCCGGCGCCGGCGACGTCGACATAGTCGGCGTGCGGCATCAACGCCTGGAAATGCATCGCCTCTTCAGGACGCACGAGGTCGCTTTCGCGGCCGCGCACCAGCAAAGTCGGGACGATGACGCGACGCGCGGCTGCGTACAGCGCCGCCTCAGCCGGCCCGGGATCTGGACGATGCGTCGAGGTGAGGAAGGCCGGATCCCAATGCCAATAGAAGCGGCCGTCCCTCTCGCGCAGGTTGCGACGCAGGCCAGAGGGGTCCTGCGGACGCGGCCGGTGCGGGTTGTAGACGGCCACAGCGTCGGCAACGGCATCGAGGCTGGCGAAGCCGTTCGGATTGGCGCGCATGAACGCCGTAATGCGCTCCACGCCCTCGGGATTGAGACGCGGCGTGACGTCGACAAGCACGAGCCCGCGCACTTGCGCCGCGCGGTTGGAGCCGGCGAGCGTCAGCGATGAGAGACCGCCGAGCGACGCGCCCACGAGCACCGCCGGAGCCGCCAATGCATCGAGCACGTCGGCGAGATCACCGGCGAGCGCCTCAAGACCGTAATCCCCGTCTGGCGCCCAATCGCTTTCGCCATGGCCACGCGCATCCAGCGACACCGCGCGATAGCCGCGCATCGCGATCTCAGCGAACGGCCGCCGCCAGCTCGCGCGCGTCTGTCCGCCGCCATGGGCGAAGACGACGAGCGGGCCGTCGTCCGGTCCGGCGAGGTCGGCGGCGAGGCGCAGGCCGGAGCGCGTTTCGAACCGGATCGGCGCCACGGGCCTTGTCATTCGCATGCGCGCCTCCCCTCACGGGCGGCGCCGCTACGTCACCTTGGCGCGCCTGGAGGAGGCTAGCGCACGAACGTCGGCGGTTCACCCCTCATCCGGCGCTGACGCGCCACCTTCTCCCACAACGGGAGAAGGTCTTCGCAGCTGGCCTTCTCCCCTTGTGGGAGAAGGTGGATCGCGGCCGCAGGGCGCGAGACGGATAAGGGGTGTCACCGCGCCAGCGCATACCTCCCACCGCGCACCACGACAGCCTGCGGGCGCCGGTCGCGTTCGAAGGCGGCCCAGATCGGCGCGAGGTCGGCCCAGAAGGCGGCGTTGGGATCGTCAAGCCGGGCGGCGAGATTTGCGGGCGTCAGCGCGAATGGAAAGGCGTGCACGGGTACGCTCGGCTGGCCGGCGCGCAGGGCTGAAGCGAGTATCGTCCAAATCTCTTCGATCGCGCGGTCACCCATCGCGTAACAACCGATCGAGACGCAGTTTCCATGCACCATGAGCGCAGAACCGGTGCGGCCGTGGGCGCGATCGAAGGCGTTGGGGTACCCGAGATCGAACGACAAATGATAGGCCGAAGCCGGATTGAGTTGGCGCGGACGCACTAGATAGACGCCTTCGGGCGCCTGACCGTCGCCGGTGCGCAGCTTTGGTCCGAGCGCGCCTGAAAACGCGCAAATCGGATAGGTGCGGAAGAGCTTGTAGCGACCGTCGCCGCCCTCGACGAACACCTCGAGCGTGCGCGCCTGCTTGACGATCCGCATGAAGATCGGCGCGCCCAAGCGCAAATCCAGCGCCGTCATTTCGCCAGCCAGCCGCGTGGCGACGCGATTTTCGGCGGCGCGCGAGCGCGCCGTTTCCGGAACGGGCGCAGCCCACGATGGCGCGGCCAGCGCCAAGCACAGAGCCAGAATGGCGAACCAGGATCGGATCATGGCGCGAGGCTGGCCATCGCTTGCGGCAAATTTGAGGAACGCTTAGGGCGCCGCACTCAGCCCGCGAGCTTGGCGAGTTCGGCGGCGTCGAGATCGAAATTGGCGAACACGTGCTGCACGTCGTCGAGATCGTCGAGGATGTCGAGGAGCTTGAGGAGCGCTTGCGCCTGATCGCCCGCGACCGGGATGGTGACCTGCGGGCGCCAGATGATTTTGGCGCTCTTGGGCTCGCCGAATTTCGCCGAGAGCGCGGCGGTCACGTCCGGCAAGGCGTTCATCGCGCATGTCACGACGTGTTCTTCGGCCTCTTCGACCATTTCGGCTTGGCAATCGTCGGCGCCCGCCTCGATCGCGGCTTCGAGCATGCCGTCTTCGCTGGCGACCTTCAGGGGGAACCGAATTTCACCGATCCGGTCCCAGCCGAACGAGACGGAATTGGTTTCGCCGAGCGCGCCGCCATTTTTGGCGAACGCCGCGCGGACGTCGCCGGCGGTGCGGTTGCGATTGTCGGTCGCGGCTTCGACGATGATGCCGACGCCGCCGGGCCCGAAGCCCTCGTAGCGGATTTCCTCCAAGGTTTCGGCGTCTTTGCCGCCGCCGCGATCGATGGCGCGCTGGATGTTGTCCTTGGGCATCTGCTCGGCGCGCGCATTGGCCATGGCGGCGCGCAGACGCGGGTTGCTCGAGGGATCGGCTCCCCCGAGCTTGGCGGCGATCTGGAGTTCGCGCGCAATCTTGGTGAAGAGCGCCGCCCGTTTTTTGTCGGCGGCGCCCTTCTTGTGCATGATGTTTTTAAAGGCGCTATGGCCAGCCATGGACGCACCCGAATGCAATTGGAAGGCGGCGTTCTAGAGGACGACCACCCCGCCGTCGACTGGGCGCGTTTTACCTGAGCTCAAAGGCGACGTTCACGGTCACCGAAAGCGCGAGTTCCCCCGGGGCCGTCGGCGTCGCTTCGGCCATCGCCATTTTCGCCATCGGCATGGGCATCGGCGGAATTGCGGCGTCGCCGCCCTCTGAGATCGCAACGATCCGCGCGACCTTCAGCCCGGCGGCCTGGGCGTACAATTCCGCACGGGCGCGCGCCTTGGCGACGGCGTCCTTGCGGGCCTGGTCGAGGGCGCGATCCGGATCGGCGAGCCCGAACGTGACGCCATTGACCTGATTGGAGCCGGACCCGACCACGGCGTCGACCGTCGCGCCGAGGCGCTTCAGGTCGCGCACGATCACGCTCACCTGGTTGCTGGCCTGATAGCCGGTCAGTTTCGGCGGTTCGCGCTCGGCATAGGCATATTGCGGCGCGATCGACAGGTTCGAGGTCTGGATGTCCTTGTCCGCGACGCCGGCCTTTTTCAGCGCAGCGAACACGGCCTGCATCCGCTTGGCGTTGTCGGCGAGAGCGGCCTGCGCGGTGGCGGCGTCGGTCTGAACGCCAAGAGTGATCGTGGCGAGGTCCGGCGCGGCGCGCACCTGCGATTCCGCCGCGACGTGCAGGAGGGCTCCCTCCATCCGCATCATGGGAGATGGCGGCGGTCCCCCGGCCAGCTGGGCCTGGGCTGGCGCAGCTGCGGCGAGGCCGAGCGCGGCCGAGGCGAGCGCGATGGCGCGTAAAGAATTCTTGGGCCGCATGCGGGTCATGGTCGTCCTCCCATTATCTTGCGCCTCGCATCGGCGGGCTTTCGGGCTGTTTTGGGGCGGCGCCCCTTTTCAGATAGAATCTGCGGTCGGCGAATCACTTGGCAGGTGAGCATGCGATTTTCGGATCAGGTCATCGCCGCCGTTCGCGAGCGGGCGTCTATCGTCAGGTACGCCGAACGAAAAATGACCTTCGATCGGCGCAAATCGCAACCCGCGCGGGGCGATTTCTGGGCCTGTTGCCCGTTTCACAACGAAAAGAGCCCCTCGTTCCACGTCGTTGAATCCAAGGGCATTTATCATTGCTTCGGGTGCGGCGAGACCGGCGATGTCTTCAAGCTCGCCATGAAGCTCGAGGGGCTCTCCTTCCCCGAAGCCGTGACGCGGATCGCCGAGGAGGCGGGCGTCGCGCTGCCGCGCGAGACCAACGAGGACCACACCGCACTCGCCCAGCGCAAGCGCCTGTTCGATGCCTGCGCGGCGGCCCAGGCCGCGTTCGCACAAGCCCTGACCGCGCCTGACGGCGCCAAGGCCCTGGCCTATCTGGAACGTCGCGGCCTCGACGCCGCGACACGGGCGCGCTTCGGCCTTGGCTATGCGCCGGCAGGGCCGACATGGCTGCTGGCCAAGCTTCAGGCGCAGGGGTTCGTCGAGGCCGACATCCGCGCCGCCGGGCTCGCGAAAGGCGAGGACGGGCGCCGCCCCTGGGATTTCTTCCGCGACCGGGTGACCTTTCCGATCGCCGACGCGCAAGGCCGGATCGTCGGCTTCGGCGCGCGCGCCATGGATCCCGAAGCCGCCGCCAAATACATCAACAGCCCCGACACTCCGTTGTTTTCAAAGGGCCGCCTGCTCTACCGCCTGAAGGATGCGCGCGAGAATTTGGCCCGCACGAAGGGCAAAGGTCTCGTCGTTGCGGAAGGCTACATGGATGTCATCGCCTTCGAGCGCGCTGGCATCGCCGCCGTCGCGCCTTTGGGGACCGCTCTGACCGAAGACCAACTCGAGCTTTTGTGGCGCTCAGGTCCCGAGCCGATCTTTTGCTTCGACGGCGACGGCGCCGGCCTGCGGGCGGCGTCGCGGGCGCTCGACCTCGCTTTGCCCAAATTGTCGCCGAGCCGGACCTTGCGCGTCGCCGTGCTGCCTGAAGGCCTCGACCCCGACGACGTCTTCCGACGCGACGGCGCGGCGGCGCTGATGCCCCTGCTCGACCTCGCCAAGCCCGCCGTAGAGGCTTTGGCCGGCCGGGAAATCGCGCGGGAACCGCTCGATACCCCGGAGAAGCGCGCCGGGCTGAAGCAGCGGCTGCGCGAAGCCGCGGGACGGATACAGGACGAGGCGACCCGCCGGGAATACCTGCGCGACCTCCTGGCGCGCGCAGACGCGGCCCTGACTGCGGCGGCCCCACCGCGCCGCAGTCGCGAGCGCGGCAGCTGGGGCAAGGACGGCGGCGACCGGCGGTTCCAGGGCGAGCGTCCGCCCGTCGCTTCGCCCGAACTGCGCGCCCGCGTGCTGGGCGAACTTCGGCCCGGATTGCGCCCTGCCGTCGAACAAATCCTCCGCGGCGCGAGCGAATGCCCCGACGTTCTCGACCAGGGCATCGACCTATTCGCTGCTTTGCCGATCCCCGATCCTGACCTCGATCGCATTCGAAGCGCCATTTTGCAGCGCCGCGCGGACGGTGAGGCGGTTGACCAAGACGCCTTGAGCCGCCATCTAGCGCAGACTGGCGATGAGTCCGCTGCGGCGTTGGTGCGCGCATGGCGGTCTTTGCGCCCGCCGCCCGCGCCCAAACGCGCTTCGGCCGTTCCCGGTTCCGCTGCGCCGTCGCCGGTTGCAGCGACATCGGAGGACGTCGCCGGCGCCATGGGCGCGTCCGTCGTTTCGGCGGAGGACGACCTGCGGCGACAGGAAGAGGCGCTTTGGCGGCGCCGGCTCGAAGGGGAGTGGATGGCCTTGGCGACTCTTCTGGTGACGCAACCGGAAATCGAGGCGGATGTGGCCGGGCTCCTCGCCCGCGACGAACTGGACGACGACGGCTTCGCCCGCGCAGTGGCCATGCGCCGTGCCCAACGCGACGCAGACCGCGCTTTGATCGCCGCCCGCGAAACCCCGGGCCGCCCTGAAACCTGACCGCCCGCCCCTCACTGTCCGAACGGACCGACAGAACGCCAGCTCCCTCAAGGACGCACGATGAGCAAGACCGAAGCCGAAGTTCAGGAAAAAGAAGAAGTCGCCGACGGCCCGATCCTGGACCTTTCCGACGCCGCCGTTAAGCGGATGATCAAGATCGCCAAGCAGCGCGGTTGGGTGACCCACGAAGAGCTCAACAAGGTCCTGCCGAGCGAGGAATTCACCTCCGAGCAGATCGAAGACAC
>JBMOIB010000066.1:0-16205 GCA_049317545.1 Caulobacterales bacterium
GACGTCTCGGTTCCGTCGCTCGTCATCGAAAACTCGGCCGACGACGCCTGCACGCCCTCGCATGCGGCGCGGATCGTCGCCGGGTTCAAGCGCATCACGCCGGAATTCCATCGCATCCAGGGCGCCACGCACTATTACATGGGCCAGTCCGACAAGCTCGCCGAGGCCGTCGCGCACATCCGCGGCTGGCTTTCTCGCACGGGGTTGATCGCGGATCATTAACTCCCGATCGCCTACGCAGGGCCTATGACGCCGTCCGCCCATCCTTTTGATCCGGCCTTGCTCGCGGCGGCGAACATCTGCCCGACGACCGGGCTCGCGACCGATTACCTGAACCACTTCAACGAGGTGGCGATGCTGGTGGACATGGCGGCCGTGATGCCGGAGGGGGTCGAGGAGATCCTCGCCTGGCGGCCGCGGTCGTATCGCGACCATTTCCAGATCACCGGCTTTCGCGAACGCGATCTCGCCATCGAGGCCTATGAGGCCTGTGACGCGGGGGTGCGCGGCGCCTTTGATGCGGCCTGCGCCGCGATCGCGGACGCTATCCTTGCGCTGCAGGACGATATCGGCGCCGGCACGATGGATTTTTCGGAAGCGTCCGAGCGCGCGGCGGTGCTCTACGCCCTGATCGCCGAGGCGAACGCCCGCATTCTCGGCAGGGACGAGGCGGGCAGCGCGGATCAGGCCGACATCGACGCGCTGTTCGACTGATTGTACATCGGCCGAAACATCACCGGGAAAATGGGGATTGCGATGGCGTTTCTGGCCCTCCTTCGTCACGGCCAAAGCCGCTGGAATCTGGAGAACCGGTTCACCGGGTGGGTCGACGTCGACCTCACGCTCGTCGGCGAAGATCAGGCGCGCCAGGCCGGCGCGCTGCTGGCGGCGAGCGGGGTCGATTTCGATCGGCTGTTCACCTCCGTGCAGACCCGCGCGATCCGCACCGGCACGCTCGCTATCGAGGCGGCGGGCCTCGCCTGGCTGCCGGTGACCAAGGACTGGCGGCTCAACGAGCGCCATTACGGCGCGCTCACTGGGCTCGACAAGACCGAGACGGCGCAGCGCTTCGGCGAGGAGCAGGTCAAGGTCTGGCGGCGCAGCTACGATGTCCCGCCGCCGCCGCTGGAGCCCGGTGGGCCGTTCGATCTCTCCGCCGACCGCCGCTATGAAGGGGTCGCGATTCCGGCCGCCGAAAGCCTGAAGATCACGTTGGAGCGCGTGCTGCCCTATTGGGCGGAGGCGATCGCGCCCGAACTTGCGGCTGGCCGCAACCTGATCGTCGCCGCCCACGGCAATTCGCTGCGCGCCATCGTCAAACATCTGTTCGGTTTGGCCGACGACGAGATCGTTCATGTCGAGATCCCCACCGGCAATCCGCTGTTGATCGAGTTGGGACCGGATCAGCGCCCGCGCGCGGCGCGCTATCTCGATCCGGCGCGCGCGGAGCGGCTGCCCGAGGTTTGAACGGCGCGTCTGCATTCGCGATTTGCGCCTGCGTGCCGTCCGGTGCACGTAAGCCAGTGCGAAACCTGGGAGGGGCGGCATGCGCGCGACAAATCTATTCGGTGCACTTTTGGCGGTCGCGTTCTTCGCGACGGCCTGCTCGCCTCCAGCATCCCAGGCGCCCAAGGTGGAGGTTGGGCCAAGCGAAGTGATGCGCGCGACCTTCCCCGATTGCGTTTGGGGGGAGCAAAAGGCCGCTGGGCTCTCGGTCAACGCCTTCACGTGCCCGAAGCACAAACTCGCGCCCGATGAGTCGCTGCCGGGCTTCCAGATGGAGATCACCGACGGCGACGGGGTCGTGGGACGCTACCCGGCGATCCAGGTCTTTGCGAAGGCCGCTGACGCTCCGGTCGATGCGGTGATCGACGCCGTGCGCGCCGCATCACCAGGGCCGTTCACCGCGACTTGCGTTCTGACGCCGAACCCGAACGATCCGACGGGCAAGACCTTCCAATTCATGCCGACCGGCGAAGGCAAGACGGCGCACGAGGCGTTCATGGCCGGCGCTTCCAATGGCGAGCCTGTGCCCTGCGGCCCGATGGGTCCGAGCGAGGCCGGCGATCGTGTGTTCCAGCAGGTTGAAGGCGCACCGGACAAGGTCGCCTATGTAAACCTCGGTTCTGAGATCCAGATCTTCGACGTCGCGACGCTGCGCGCGGCGCCTTAAGGCCGCGGGTTCACGGCAAGCCGCGCGCCCGATTTTCGGCCGCCCAGGCTTTGCTCTGTTTTGCGAGGCGCAGCGCGTCTTCCCGCATCTGCTCCTCGGAATCGCCCGTGTTCGGAACGCCGACGTAGGCCGCAGCGCGATTGCGTTCCGCGAAGGTTGTTTCCCGACGAAGGATCTCGGCCACAAGGCCTTCCGTACGGCGCCGTTTCTCCCGCGCGTCCCGGATTGCGTCCAGCTGCGCCGCGCGGGCGGCCGCCTCTGCAGGCGTGGTCGGCTTGGAAAAGGCCGGCGCCGGGAAGTTGTCGAGCAGGTTCGCCGTGGTTGGAGACGGCGTCGTCGCGCAGCCGGCCAAAATCGCCATCAAGCCAATGATCACGAGAATTCGCATGGGCGCCTCCGCCCGTAATCATGACCGAAACTCCGGCGAAATTGCGAAAGCCGCAGCGCGCCAATCGGCGATGGCGTCGACGCGCGCAGGCGCGTACGCAGGGCGATGAACCGAACGCAAAAACAATCCGTCGAACGTCTTTTGCACGACGTCTGGAGCCAAGGCGACGTCAGTGCAGCGCTCCAGCTCATCGCCGAGCGCTATACGGTGTTCCACGATCCCGGTGACCCTTGGGAAGGTCAAGTCCTTGATCGGGAGGGTTACGTTCAGCGCGTGCTCGCTTCGCGCGCGCCTTTTCCGGACCAGTCGTTCGCGATCCAGTCTTTGTTCGCGGAAAACGCCAAGGTTGCGGTCACGTGGTTGTGGAAGGGCACGCACCGGCTCCCCATCGCGGGCATACCGGCGACCAATCGGGTGATCCGGATGTCCGGGGCCACGGTGTATTCGTTCGTCGGCGAGGGCATCGTGGGCCATTGGCAGATCAGCGACAGGCTCGGCGTGTTCCAGCAATTGACAGCGAAAACAACGGACTGACTGCTGTTTTTGGGCGCCCGGATCGGCGCGTCGCGCTGTGGTCTTGCACTTGGCGCGGGCGTTCCCATCTGAGTGAGTACCGAACGGTACGGTACGCGCACCCGGCGCGGCGACCGCTCCTGGAGACCGCCATGACGACCCCCTCCGCCCTGGACCACCGCCCGGAATGGCTTGCGCCGCTCTCCGACGCCCGCAACGAGACGATCCTGTCAGCGGCCTTCGATGTGTTCGTGGAAAAGGGCCTCAACGGCGCAACGATGCTCGACATCGCCACGCGCGCGCGGGTCTCCAAGGAGACGCTCTACAACCGGTTCGATTCCAAAGAGGGGCTGTTCTACGCGCTGCTCGCCTGGGGCGCCCGGCGTCTGCCGCAGGCGGAGGATGCGCTGGGGGCGGGGGCGATCGCCGATCCGGTCGCGGCGCTTTACGCCTATGGGCGCGAATGCCTGCGCCTGATGCTGAAGCCCGAAGCGATCGCCATGTACCGCGTCGTCCTCGGCGTCGCCGACCAGATGCCGGAAGTCGCGCGCGTCTATGACGACTTCACCTGCGGCGCGGGCGCTGCGATCACCACCCGTCTCGCGCAGGCCCTGGATGCGGCGGGCGTGTGCCGGATCGCCGACATCGACGAATTCAACGACGCCTTCATCGGTCTCTTGCGCGCCAATCTCCATCACAAGCTCGCGCTTGGCCTCGCGCCGCAGCCGGACGATGCGACGACCGACGCCTGGGCCGACATCGCGATTTCGCGGCTCCTGGCCGCCTATGCGCCCGCGCGCATTCCGGAGCCGCTCAGAGGCCGCTGAACGAGATCTTCATCCGAGGCGCAACCGATAGAATTTTGTGTCCACGGACATGATCGGGAAGGATTGCGGGAGTTCGCTCTTGGCGATTTCGGTGAAGCCGTTCTTCTCGTAGAAGCGGTGCGCTGCATGGAAGAACGGCGTGGTTCCCAAGTAGACGGCGGTCACCGCTTTATCCCGCGACCATGACAGGGCGGCATCGAGAAGCCGGTTCGCGACCCCATGAGCGCCGCCGCGAAAATCCGCGCGGACGAACATCTTGCGCAAAGCGACCTGACCATCGCCGATGTCTTTGAGCGCGATCGAGCCGACCAATTCATCGCCGGCCTTGGCGAGCCAAAAGCCGCCTTGTCCGGTCTGATAAAAGCCGGGGATCTGCTCAAGGTCCGGTTGATCCTCACGGCGGACCGGGAGGCCGAACTCCTCGCGCTGAATCGGCAAAATCAGATCGAAGATCAGATCGGCGGACTGGCCCGCATAGCTCTCGATCACCACGCCGGTGGGTTCGCGCACGTTGAGTTTCCCGATTGTGCGGCGCGCAGCCGCGTCGTCAGAGGCCGCTGAAGCTGATGAATTTGGTTTCGAGGAATTCCTCGAGGCCTTCGGCGCCGCCCTCGCGGCCGAGCCCGCTTTCCTTCATGCCGCCGAACGGTGTGACCTCGTTCGACATCAGGCCCTCGTTGACGCTGACCATGCCGTATTCCAGCCGCTCGGCGACGCGCCAGGCCCGCGCCATGTCGCGCGCGAAGAAGTAGGCGGCGAGGCCGTAGGGCGTGTCGTTGGCGAGGCGCACGGCGTCGTCCTCCGTTTCGAACCGGATCAGCGGCGCGACGGGGCCGAAGATTTCCTCGCGCGCCACGTCCATGTCCTGCGCCACGTCCGTGAGCACGGTGGGCGTGAAGAATTGCGCGCCGGCGCCGTGCCGCTCCCCGCCGGTGAGCGCGTGTGCGCCGGCGCCGAGCGCGGCCTTGACCAGACGCTCGACCTTATCGACCGCGCGCGGCTCGATCAGCGGGCCGACCTGCACGCCGTCCTGATCGCCGGGGCCGACCTTCAGCGCCCGGACTTTCTCGGCCAGCTTGGCGGCGAAGGCGTCGTAAACGCCCGCCTGGACGAGCACGCGGTTGGGTGTGGTGCAGACCTGACCGGCGTTGCGGAATTTGGCGGCCATGACCCCCGTCACGGCGGCGTCGAGATCGGCGTCGTCGAACACGACGAACGGGGCGTTGCCGCCGAGTTCGAGCGACAGGCGCTTGACCGTGCCGGCGCATTGCGCAGCGAGCAGCTTGCCGACCGCCGTGGAGCCCGTGAACGAGAGCTTGCGCACAATCGGGCTGTCGCAAAGCACCTTGCCGATCGCGGCTGGCCTGCTTGTGGTGACGACGTTGAAAACGCCGGGCGGAACGCCCGCTTCGGCGGCGAGCTCAGCGAGCGCGAGCGCGGTGAGCGGCGTCAATTCCGCGGGCTTGAGCACCAATGTGCAGCCGGCGGCGAGCGCCGGCGCGGCCTTGCGGGTGATCATGGCGAGCGGGAAGTTCCAGGGCGTGATTGCGGCGACCACGCCGACCGGCTGCTTGATGGTGATGTAGCGGCGCTGCGGCGCGGTCGTCGGGATGACGCGGCCGTAGGCGCGTTTGGCCTCCTCGGCGAACCATTCCGCGAAGCTTGCGCCGTAAAGCACTTCGCCGCGCGCTTCGGCCAGCGGCTTGCCGCCTTCAGCGGTGATCAGCCGGGCGAGCGGTTCGGCATTGGCCACGATCAGATCGCCCCAACGGCGCAGGATCGCGGCGCGGTCTTTGGCGAGCTTGGCCGACCAGGCGGGGAGGGCTGCAGCCGCAGCGGCGATCGCACCGGCGGCGGCCTCGGGGCCGAGATCGGCGACTTCGGCGAGCACTTCGCCGGACGCCGGATTGCGCACCGCGAAGGTGGCGTCGGCCTTCGTCCAGGCGCCGTCGATGAAGGCGTCTGTGCGCAGCGGGGCGGTCATGCAGGCTCCTCGGACGAAAGGCGAACTAATGGGTTCATGTCGCGGTTCGCACGGGCCGCCGCAAGGCCCGCTTTGCCGGGCCAAGCGCCGCACGCGACCAATGGCGGGGTTACGCTTCGACGCACACGCGCGCATGAAGACTGCGCCATTCAGCTATGGAGGCAGTCATGGCGGCTATAAAGGACATTCTGGCCTTGGCGATCGAGAGCACGCGCGACCGCGCCGCTCTAGCCGCGGCCGATATGCTCGCGCATCGGTTCAGTGCATCTCGCAGCTGTGTGTTTTTCACGGCTTTGCCCGACGAACCGCTCGCCTATGAGCCGGCGGTCGTTGCGGGCGTATGGGCCGAACTACTCAATCGCGCGCGTGCGGACGCGAACGCAGAGCGCGGCAAGGTCGAGGCGCTCCTGCGCCAGTCCGATCTGCCGTACGAACTCAACGGCGCGGAGGCGCTGGCGCGTGATCTCGGCCGGGTTGCGGCTGTTCATGCGCGCTACGCCGACCTCACGATCCTGACGCGGCCGGGCGAGGGCGGCTCTGTGATGCGCCACGATCTTGTCGAAGGCGTCTTGCTGAATTCGGGCCGACCGGCGCTCATCGTTCCACCTGATTACGACGGTCGCCCGATCGGACGCCGCCCGATCATCGCATGGGACGCCACCCGCGAGGCGACGCGCGCTTTGGGCGACGCGCAGGCCCTGATCGACGGGGCCGAAGAGGTGACGGTCGTCACGGTCGATGCGCGTCCCAAGGCCTTCGGGCATGGCGAGCAGCCAGGCGCAGACATCGCCGCCCACCTGAACCGGCGCGGCCACAAGGTCGATGTGCGCAACGCCGCGAGCGGCGGGGAATCGATCGCCGAGGTGCTGCTTAACGAGGCGCGGGCCGTGAACGCCGACCTCATTGTCATGGGCGGCTATGGCCATGCGCGGCTGCGCGAGCTGCTGTTCGGGGGGGCGACGCGCGACCTCCTGGAGCTGTCGCCGTTCCCGCTGTTCATGGCGCACTGAGGGTTCAGGGATCCAAATGGGCGTGAGCGGCGTAGAAGGGACATGCCTTTACGCCCCACCCTCGCCGCACTCGCTCTGGTCGCCTCCTTGGGCGCCTTGACCGCCTGCGCCACGCGGCCGCCGACCCCCAAGTCCGCCGCTGCTCCGTTCGACCTCGTCCGCGATCTCGGCGGGACCTCTGTCGCGCGTGGGGAATTCTCCACTGTGTTCGGCGCGCGTCGCGGCTTCACCGCCACGCTCGACGGGCGCATGGAGGGCACGACCTTCGTCCTGGCCGAGACGTTCGCCTATGACGACGGCGAAAAAGACATGAAGACGTGGCGGCTCACGCCTGCCGGCCCGGGCAAATGGTCCGGCACGCGCGAAGATGTCGTCGGTACGGCCACGGGCTACATGGACGGCGGCGCATTCCGCCTGGAATACCTCGTCGACATCAAGCGCAAGAACGGCAAGTCCACGCGCGTGCAATTCCGCGATGTGCTGGTGCGCACATCGAGCGGGGACGTGCTCAACAAGGCCATCGTCGTCTATTTCGGCTTGCCGATCGGCAAGGTTGACCTGTCGATCGTCAGATCGAAGTGAAATCGCCGCCGCGGCCGGCGCCGTCGCGGAATCGACCTGCGCCCTGCACCGCTTCAACGAGCGCGGCGCGCCCGGCTTCCGCCTCGGCGCGCAACGCGGCGTCGAGATCCAGGCTCCAACCGTCGTAGGCGGACCGCCGATCGATCGCCGCGCAAGTCTGCGGAAACCGGGCGATGTCCTGCGCCAAGGCGATCGCCGCCTCGAGTGCGCCGCCTTCCGGCGCGCGGCGATTGGCCAGTCCCCAGGCATAGGCTTCTTCGGCATCGACGGCCCGGCCGGTCAGGATCATGTCCATCGCTCGCCCATGCCCGATGATGCGGGGCAGGCGCACCGTGCCGCCGTCGATTAGCGGGACGCCCCAGCGGCGGCAATAGACCCCGAACACGGCCGTGTCGGACGCGACGCGCAGGTCGGCCAGCAAAGCGAGCTCCAGCCCGCCCGCGACGGCGGCGCCTTCGACCGCGGCGATCAGCGGCTTGTCCAAACCCCGTCCCGGCAAGAGCCAGGAGGGGCCCATCGGCGCGGTCCGCGCGAACGCCGCGCCGGCGGCCACCGCCTTGAGGTCGGCGCCAGCGCAAAACTGGCCGCCGCGCCCGGTCAGGACCAGCGCCTTGACCTCCGGATCGGCTTCGGCGGCGGCGAAGGCCGCCAACAGGGCGGCGGCGGTTTCCGGGTCTACGGCGTTGCGCGCCGCCGGCCGGGCGATGGCGATCACCGCCACGGGGCCGGCGCGCTCGGTTTCGACGGTCATGACGCTTTCTCCAGGCTTTGCCGCGCCATGCCCTTGCATCGGGCGCGGCGAGCGCCAAGTATCCGCGCCGCCCAACCGACCGCCAGTTGAAAGCGCGCCATGCTCCGCGTCATCGTGCAAATGGATCCGATCGACACGATGATCGTGACCCGCGACACCTCGCTCGCCTTCATGCTGGAGGCGCAGACCCGCGGCCATGAGATCTGGTGGGCCTTGCCCCAGAACGTCTTTTTCGACTCGGGGCGGATTTGCGCAGCGGCCCATCAGGTTCGGGTCGCAAAGGTCGAGGGCGCGCATTACGAGACGCTTGAGTCGCAGCCCGTCGATCTGTCCACGTTCGACGTCGTCCTGATCCGGCAGGATCCGCCGTTCGACATGGGCTATGTCGCCAACACCTATCTGCTCGAGGCGTTGCCGGCGCGGGTGCAGGTGATCAATGCGCCGCGCGGCGTGCGCGACATTCCGGAAAAGCTCTCCACGCTCCATTATCCGGATCTGATCCCGGCGACGTTCGTGGGCCGCAACACCGCGGCGCTGCGCGCCTTCGCATCGCGCTTCGAACAGGTCGTCCTGAAGCCGTCGTTCTTCGCGGGCGGCGAGGGCGTGATGAAAACGAGCGCGACGGCGCCGGATTTCGATGATGCCGTGACGGCGATGCTGACCGAAGTCGGCAAGGAGCCGTTGATCGCCCAGGAATTCATCCCCGGCGTCAAGAATGGCGACAAGCGCGTCTTCATGCTCAATGGCGAGGCGATCGGCGCGGTGCGGCGGATGCCGAAGGCCGGCGAGTTTCGCGCCAATCTGCATGTCGGCGGCCAGGCGACGGCCGGCGCACTCGACGACCGCGATCGTGAGATCTGCGCGCGCGTCGCGCCCTTACTGGCCGAGCGCGGGATCCTGTTCGCCGGGCTCGACGTGATCGACGGCCGCCTGACTGAAATCAACGTGACCTCGCCGACGCTCGTGCAGCAATTGTCCGAGTTCGGCGGACCTGACGTGCCGGCGCTGTTCTGGGACATCGTCGAACGCCGCGCTGCCCGCGGTTGAGGAGACGATCATGCCAAGCGATGCATCCGAAGACCTGATCCGCGAAACGTACGATTACCTTTTGGACGGCGCGCGCGGCGCGCTGACGAAAGGCGCGTCTTACATCCCGTTCGGCGCCGCGGTGCGCCAAAGCGGGGAGCGCCTTCACATGTCGCTCGCAGAGGATCTGCATCGCAAATCTGCGGAGGAACAGATCGCGGGGATCGTGGGGGCGCTGCGCCTTGATCCGAACCTGATTTGCGCCGGGCTTTGCTTCGACGGGGCGGTGGGCCTCGAATCCGGCGAGAGCGTATCGGCGGTGTGCATGCACATCGAGGTGTTGAACGGCGAATCGCTGGAGTGCTTCGTGCCGTACGTGCGCGAACCCGGCGGTCTCGCCGTGATGCAGCCGATTTTCGCGCCGACGGACCCGGAGATCTTCACGCCGAAATGAGCGCCCTGGACCGACTGCAGAACCGCCTGGCGCAAGCGCTCGAACGCTTCGCGCGCGTCGAGGCGCGGATGGCCGCCGCCTCCGACGGCGGAGAAATCACCAAGCTCTCGCGCGAGTACGCTGAGCTGAAGCCGGTCGCCGACTCGATCGAAGCGCTCGACGCCGCGCGTCGCGAGGTCGCCGATCTGGAGGCGCTGGCGGGCGATGCAAGCGCCGACGCCGACATGCGTGCGCTCGCGCAGGCCGAGCGCGACGAACTCGCCGCCGGTCTCGCTGCCCTTGAGCAAGAGGTGCTGATCCATCTGCTGCCGCGCGACAAGGACGAGCAATCGGCGAGCGTGATCCTTGAAATCCGCGCCGGCACGGGCGGTGAGGAGGCGGCTCTGTTCGCCGGCGACCTCTTCCGCATGTACCAGCGCTATGCCGCCGCGCGCGGCTGGCGGATCGAGATCGAGGACGAATCCGAAACCGGCCTTGGCGGATTGAAGGAAGTGGTCGCCACGATCACCGGAGAGGGCGTCTATCGGCGGCTCAGGTTCGAGAGCGGCGTGCACCGGGTCCAGCGCGTGCCGGAGACGGAGGCGGGCGGGCGCATCCATACGTCGGCTGCGACGGTGGCGGTTCTGCCGGAGCCGGAGGACGTCGATATCGAGGTCGACGACAGGGACATCCGGATCGATACGATGCGATCATCCGGAGCCGGCGGTCAGCACGTCAACAAGACCGATTCAGCCGTGCGCATCACGCATTTGCCGACCGGGATCGTAGTGGTGAGCCAGCTCAAGAGCCAGCATCAGAACCGCGTCCAGGCGATGAAGATCCTGAAGGCGAGGCTCTATGAGCGCGCCCGCGCCGAAAAGGACGCCGCGCGCGCGGCGGACCGCGCTGCGCAGGTCGGCTCCGGGGATCGGTCCGAACGCATCCGCACCTACAATTTCCCGCAGGGCCGCGTGACGGACCACCGGATCAATTTGACGCTCTACAATTTGCCGGAAGTCATCGAGGGCCGCGCGCTCGACGAGATCATCGATGCGCTCGCCGCCGACGATCAGGCGCGCCGCCTGGCCGCGCTGGAATAAGTTAGAAGGCGCCGCTGAACGAGGCCGTCAGCCGCAGGCCGGCGACCCAGATCGATTTGTCGGTGCGCCCGCCTGGGTCGGCGATGACTTGCAGATTGGGCTGCACCGCGAGCCAGGGCAGGACGTTGTCCGAATAGGAAAGCTCCATCCCGATTTCCCCGCGCTCGACATCCTCGCCCGCATCGCGCGCGTTTTGGATCGCGTTATCGCTGAGTCGGGTGTAGCGCACGCCCGCCGCGAACTGGCTGTCGGGACGCGAGGTCAGAACGCGATTGACGGCGACGCCGGCCTGGGCGTCCCCGGTAATCTCGGTGGTTTGTCCATCGCTGACGCCGATGCGCAGGAACGTCGTCGTCGCGCGCGCGCCGTCCTGGTCGTTGAGCGGGCGCTCGGCCAGGATGTAGGCGCCGCGCGCCGTGCGGCGTTGCGGGTCGCCGTTGGCGTCAGTGTCGCGAATGTCGTCGACCTTGTCGGTGTAGGACCAGGCGCCGATGGCGAGCTTGCCGTCCTGCGTCACGCCGGTCTCGGCGATGATCAAGGCCCCAGAATCGAATGAGGTGTCGGCGCCGTCCGGATCCCCGATCGTGCCGGCGTCGGCGTTTAAGGCGCCGATCTGGGCGTACACCGTCTCGAACGGCCGCCACGTCGTCTGGAGGGCGAGCGAACTCGACGGATAGATCGACGGGCCGTTGGAGCCGGTCGCTGCGAGGGCGGCGGGAATGCCGAACGCCGGATTGACGAGCAGGCCGGACGATTCGGTCACGTAGAAGCTGGAATCGAGCCCGATCAGTCCGGCGCGCACGTCGATGTCGGCGCCCGGGATCGATTGCTCGAGGAAGAGTTCGAACACGCGCAAACGGCCGGGCGCTTCGCTGTTGTCGACGCCTTCGAGCGCACCGACGGAATCGTTCGGCGCGCCGCCCGACGTGTTGCGAAGCCAGCCGTGCAGAGAGCCGCCGCGCCAGCCGATCGCCTTTTCGAGATCGAGGTCGCCGATCAGCGAGGATTCTTCGACGAGGTAACCGCGCTTGCCCTGGTCGAGGCCGGCGACAGGGCCGATCACGTCCAGACGACTCGACGCGCTCCAGTTGAAGGCCTTGGCGTCAGTCGCCTCTTCCTCCGCAAACGCGGGGCCGGCGAGCAGGGCGAAGGCGAGCAGGGAGCGCGTGATCATGCGCTTTCATCCGCCATTAGGCTTAATAAAGGCTTTGCGCGGCGCCGGTTGGACGCCATATCGGCGCGATGAGCGACTTGAGTTTGGTGGCGGCGTGGACATCGGCGCGACGCGCTTTCGAGGCGGCGGGCCTCGAGAGCCCGATCGCCGATGCGCGCCTTTTGCTGCAGGCGGCCGCCGGCGTCGAACGCATCCACATCGTCACCGACCCGCATCGGCCTTTGCCGGACGGTGCGCAGGAACGGCTCGACGCGATGATCGCACGGCGCTTGGCGCGCGAACCGGTCGCCTACATCACAGGGCGGCAAGGGTTTTGGACGCTCGATCTCGACGTTACGCCCGCCGTCCTCATTCCGCGTCCGGACACCGAAGTGCTCGTCCACGTCGGCTTGGCATTGCTCAAGGACGTCGAGCGGCCGCGCATCCTCGATCTTGGAACCGGATCCGGCGCGATTCTCCTGGCGCTGCTGAGTGAGCGCGCCGATGCGACGGGCATTGGCGTCGATTCAAGTTCCGCAGCGCTCGCCGTCGCCGCCGCCAACGCCGATCGGCACGGGCTTCGCGCGCGGGCGACGTTCATCGAGGGCGATTGGGGCGCCGGCCTGGAGGGGCCGTTCGATCTCGTCGTTTCCAACCCGCCCTACATCGAAGCCGCCGCGATCGCGGGGCTGGAGCCGGAGGTGGCGCGCCATGAGCCGCACGGCGCGCTCGACGGCGGCCCAGATGGTCTTGACGCCTATCGCGCCCTGGCCCCCGACATCGCCCGGCTGATGCGGCCCGGCGCCGGCTTCGCCGTCGAGTTCGGCCTCGGGCAGGGACCGGCCGTGGCGGCGATCCTCACCGGCGCGGGTCTGGAGGTTCACGGCCTGCGCGTGGATCTCACTGGGCGCGACCGCGCCGCCTTCGGGCGCAAACCAGACCAGGCCTGAATTTCTCCCCATGAAAAATCCCTTGGAGAATCGGCCACGAGCAGATAGCTAGGAAATGCGGAGTCGGCGCTCCGGGGTGTCGCCCAGCCTTTGGGCGGCGATCAGCGCCGAGACCCAGGCGGGTACAGTCCCCGGGCAGCCTGCGCAATAGACGCAAATCGCCCAAAACACGGCAGGCCGAACTGAACGTCAGACGGCCGTGTGACTGCGCCCAACCCGCGCTCTGATGCGCGGACGGCGACCACCAACGCCAATGCAGGTGTCCCCTAATGCAGGTGTATCGATGAAGCGTCAGCGCGGACGCGGCGGCCGCAAGCCGGCCGGCCACCACCCGAACCGGAACTTCGAGAGCTCCGGCCCGGACCTCAAGATTCGCGGCTCCGCCGCACACATTTACGAAAAGTATCTCCAGCTCGCCCGCGACGCCTCCTCGTCCGGGGACCGCGTCATGGCGGAGAACTACCTGCAGCACGCCGAGCACTATTTCCGCATGCTGCGCGCCATGCAGCCGCAGCATGTGTCGCCGCAGTTCGAGCAGCGCTTCGACCAGACCTACGATCTCGAACCCGAAGAGGGTGAAGAGGGCGAAGACGGCGAGGCCGAAGGCGTCGAAGACGAGGGCGTCGACGCGGGCCCCGGCGGGTATGACGAGGCGCGCCAGCAGCGCCCGCCCCGCCATTTCGACCAAAATCGCCAGGGTCAGCACCGCGGCGAGCGCCGCGACGACCGGCGCGAGGATCGCCGCCCGCAAAATCGTCCGGAAGGCGGGTATCCGCAGCAGGCCGCACAGCCGCAACCTCAGCCTCAGCCGCAGGCCCAAGCGGGAGTCCCTCCCGGCGCGGAAGGCGAGTTCGCCGCGGGTGATGGTCAGGATGCGGACGGTTATCGCGGCCGCCGCCGCCGCCGCGGGCGCTTCCGCCCGATGAACGGCGAAGGCGGCGAACGCGCCCCGCGCGAAGGCGGCGAGCAGCCCAACGTCGAAGGGTTCGGCGACAGCGCGCCGGCTTTCCTCGGCGGCGAGTGAATCGGCCGCAGGCGTTGGCGACGATCGCCACGCCGCCGCCTCTTGTGTGACATTGTCGCCACACCTAAGTCCTCGACTGGCGCCTGCACAGACGACGTCGGCGATCCCGCCGCGCCCTGCAGGCAGAGGACTGATGCGGCATGGATCTCGAGCAATTCACCGAGCGCGCGCGCGGGTTCGTCCAGGCGGCGCAAACGATCGCCCTGCGCGAGCAGAACCAGCAGGTCCAATCCGAGCACCTGTTGAAGGCGCTCCTCGACGATCCTGAAGGCCTCGCAGCTAATCTCATCCGCGCCGGCGGCGGCCGGCCCGAACTCGCGGCGGCGGATGCGACTGCGGCTGTCGCCGGGCTGCCGAAGGTGCAGGGCGGCGGCGATCGGCTCTACCTCGCCCCGTCGCTCGCGCGCGCGCTCGACGCCGCCCAGCAGGCCGCCAAGAAGGCCGGCGACGACTACACCACCGCCGAACGCCTGCTGTTCGGCCTGGCGATCGCCGCGGACGGCAAAACCGCTGAAATCCTCAAGCGGGCGGGCGTCACGCCGCAGGGCCTGGAACGCGCAATCGGCGAGCTGCGCAAAGGCCGCACGGCGCAAAGCGCGACGGCCGAAGACCAGTACGACGCGCTGAAAAAGTACGCCCGCGACCTCACCGAAGACGCCCGCAAGGGCAAGCTTGATCCGGTCATCGGCCGTGACGAGGAGATCCGGCGTACGATCCAGGTGCTCAGCCGCCGGACGAAGAACAATCCCGTTCTGATCGGCGAGCCGGGCGTCGGCAAGACTGCCATCGCCGAAGGCCTCGCGCTGCGGATCGTCAATGGCGACGTACCCGAAAGCCTCAAGACCAAGAAGCTCATGGCGCTGGACATGGGCGCATTGATCGCCGGCGCGAAGTTCCGCGGCGAGTTCGAGGAGCGCTTGAAGGCCGTGCTCAACGAGGTCACCAGCGCCGCCGGCGGCATCATCTTGTTCATCGACGAAATGCACACGCTGGTTGGCGCCGGGAAGGCCGAAGGGGCGATGGACGCGTCCAACCTGTTGAAGCCCGCGCTTGCGCGCGGCGAGCTGCATTGCATCGGCGCGACGACGCTCGACGAATACCGCAAGCACGTGGAGAAGGACGCGGCCCTGGCGCGACGTTTTCAGCCGGTTTTCGTGGACGAGCCGACCGTCGAAGACACGATTTCGATCCTGCGCGGGCTTAAGGACAAATACGAAGTCCACCACGGCGTGCGCATTTCGGACGGCGCGATCGTGGCCGCGGCGCAGCTCTCCAACCGCTACATCGCCGACCGGTTCCTGCCGGACAAGGCGATCGACCTGATGGACGAAGCGGCGTCGCGCCTGCGCATGCAGGTCGATTCCAAGCCGGAAGAGCTCGACGAAATGGATCGCCGCCTGGTCCAGCTCAAGATCGAGAGCGAGGCGCTCAAGAAGGAATCGGATCCGGCGTCGCGCGATCGGCTGGAAAAGCTCCGCGGCGAGATCGGCAAGCTCGAGGCGCGCTCGAACGAGATGACGTCAGCCTGGCGCGCGGAGAAAGACAAGCTGAAGGGCGCAACGTCGCTGCGCGATCAGCTGGACCGCGCGCGCGCCGAGTTGGAGGACGCCAAACGGCGCGGCGATCTCGCGCGCGCAGGCGAGCTGCAATACGGCCGCATCCCGGAACTCGAAAAGCGCATCCACGACTCGGAGGGCGACGGCAAAGGCCTCGTCAAGGAAGTGGTCGACGCCGAAGCGATCGCCGCCGTCGTGTCGCGCTGGACGGGCGTGCCGGTGGACAAAATGCTCGAAGGCGAACGTGCCAAGCTGCTCGCCATGGAAGATCAGCTGCGCAAGCGCGTAATTGGCCAGGAGGCGGCGCTTCAGGCTGTCTCGGACGCTGTTCGGCGCGCCCGCGCAGGCCTCCAGGATCCCAACCGGCCGATCGGCAGCTTCATGTTCCTTGGGCCCACGGGCGTCGGCAAGACCGAGCTCACCAAGGCGCTGGCCGAATTCCTGTTCGACGACGACACCGCGATGACGCGCATCGACATGAGCGAGTTCATGGAGAAGCATTCCGTGTCCCGCATGATCGGCGCGCCGCCCGGCTATGTCGGCTACGAGGAAGGCGGCTCGCTCACGGAAAGCGTGCGGCGCAGGCCGTACCAGGTCGTGCTGTTCGACGAGATCGAGAAGGCGCACCCGGACGTGTTCAACATCCTATTGCAGGTGCTCGACGATGGCCGCCTGACCGACGGCCAAGGCCGCACCGTCGATTTCAAGAACACGATCCTCATCATGACCTCCAAT
>JBMOIB010000067.1:0-15901 GCA_049317545.1 Caulobacterales bacterium
GGGCAATAAAAAAGGGGGCCAACAGGCCCCCTTTGTAAAGGTGTGATCGAAGGATCAGATCAATACTTGGCCTTGAGGCGCACGTACCAGAAGCCGCCGTTGATCCCGAACGGTCCGCCGGTGCGCGGGTAGACCTGACCGTCATTCAAGCCCCCGGTGAGCGGGTAAATGTTGACCGCGCCGGATTGCTTGAGCTTGTCCGGGAACTCGTTGAGCAGGTTCTGCGCGCCGAGCGTGACGGTGTAGTTGTCCGTCACGTTGTAGCTGACGTCGAGGTCGGCTGTGGTCTTCGCGCTGAATTCCTGACCCGGATAGTCAATTTCGGTCTGCCAGGAGCCGAAATAGTTCAAGCGTCCGTTGATCGTCCATTTCTCGTTCGACCAGTTGGCGTTGAAGTTCGCGCGGTGCTTCGGAGCAAGGTTTTCGATCGTGACGATCTGGGCCGCGCCGATGACGTTCCTGTTCGAACGCGTGACTTCGTTCTTGTTGTAATTGTAAGCCACCGTGAAGGTCGTCTGGCCGCCGAGCAACTCGGTCTTGTGGGTGCCGACGATGTCGATGCCCTTGGTCGTCGTGTCGAGACCGTTCGTGAAGTAATTGATCACGCCGCCAACGCCGACGGCCGCGAGCGCCGGCTGCGCCGCAACATCCGGAGCGGTCACGGCGAAGTTCTGGGTGATGAAGATGCGGTCCGAAACGTCGATCTGATAGGCGTCGACGGTCAAGGTGGTCGCATCGCTCGGCTTCAGGATGAAGCCCACGCCATAATTGGTGGCGTCGGCCGGCGTAAGCGGCTTCGCGCCGAAGTACTTCGCGATGGCGCTGGAGATCGGATAGGTGCCCGTTTGGACCTGGTTTCCGGCGGCGAAGGCCGTCGTCAGGATCTGGGCGTTGGATTGTCCCGGCGACGGAGCTTGGAAGCCCGTGCCGACAGCGCCGCGCAGCGAGAGCACGTCATTGACGCGATAGAGCGCGCTGACCTTGCCGACCGATGTGCTGCCGAACGTATCATAATCCTCGTACCGGGCCGCGACGCCGGCGCTCAGACGATCCGTGATGTCGGCTTCGAGATCGATATAGACCGCGTAATTGCTCTGGCTCCAGCTGCCGGCCGTGGCGGGGCTCGTGCCGCCATAACCGCTGGCGCCCGGAGGCTGGGCGTTGAGCACGGTGCCGGCCGGCGCGGTCGCAGGCGCATAAACGCCCGGCGAAACGAGCGCGAACAGCCGTTGCGCCGACGCGTACGGGCCCGCGCCGTAGGATTGGGGGTCGCCAGCAGTGGATTCGTACGTCTCTTTACGCCATTCCGCGCCGCCCGAAACGGTCAGTGGGCTGGCGAAGAACGACACCTCGACCGGATAGCTCAGGTCGAGGTTGATGTTTTCCAACTTCTGCGAAAGTTCACCGAAGCGGAACGAGGTCTGCGTCGCCGGGCCGTAGGACGGGCTCAGCGAGTCGTACATCGACAGCGTCAGCGAGTTCTTCGCCACGGTCCCCGAGAGGTCGTAGGTCAGGCCGGACTCGAACTTGCCTTTAAGGCCGACGACGCCCTGCGTGGCTTCACGCACGCCGACGAAGCGCGGCGTGAAACCGGCCGGATAGAGTTGCGCGAACGTGAAGGTGTTGTTGTCGAGCACGAACCCGCCCGTGGGGCAGGTCAGATTGTTCGGCGGGCACGACGTCCGGTAGAAGGTGTTCCGGAACGCGATGTTCGAGTTCAGGGTGACGTTCGCGCCCCTGGCGTTCGGCACCGTGACGGCATTTACGGGCCGGTAGTTGAAGCTCTGGTCAGCCTTGGACTTCGCCGAGTTCACGAACGCGTAGAGTTCGGAATTGGGCGTGACTTCGTAACCCGCATTGGCGACGGCCTTCCAGCCGTAGGACGGCGAGGAGCCCCAGATCTGCGCCGGGCCCGGAAAGTTCGGGATTCTGCTGGCGAGGCCCGGATTAGCCTGCGCCAAGAGAACCGCATTCGGGCGGGTCACGCCGCGGCTCGTGCCATCTTCGTCGTTGTATTCGCCGCTGAGATTGACGAACCCTTTGCCGCCGAGGCTGAAGCCCCAATTGGCGGCGATCTGGTTGTTCTGTCCGTCGCCGCCATTCTCGTAAAACTGGCCGTAGCGCGCCTGGACTTCGAGGCCAGAGGGGCTGTCTTTCAGGCCGAAATTCATGACGCCGGCGATGGCGTCCGAGCCGTACTGCGAGGTCGCGCCGTCGCGCAGGATCTGCAGGCTCTTCACCGCGATCGACGGGATCGTGGAGATGTCCGGCGCCTGCGAACCGTACGAAAGCGCGGTGTCGCCGCCCGAGTACACCTGGACGAGCGCCGAGCGGTTCAGGCGCTTGCCGTTCAGCATCACGAGAACCTGGTCGCCCGGCAGGCCGCGCAGGGACGGCGAGCGCACGAACGTCGAGGCGTCCGAAATCGTGTTCTGACCGACGAAGAACGACGGCACGGTGTTCTTGATCGTGTCGATCAGGTTGGAGGTGGCCTGCGTCTCGAGGTCGGCGGCGCTGATGACGTCGACTGGCGATGCCGAGCTCGTCGCGCTGCGGTCCGTCCGACGCGTGCCGAGCACGACGATTTCGTCGCTCTTCTCAGCCGCTTTGGGAGCAGCAGGGGTCTGCGCGATGGCGGAAGGCGCGCTGAACGCAGCCAGGGCGATCGTAGAAACGGTCAACAATCCAGCCGTAAGCTTGCCGCGCTTGGTTTCG
This sequence comes from Caulobacterales bacterium, assembly GCA_049317545.1. Taxonomy (GTDB): domain Bacteria; phylum Pseudomonadota; class Alphaproteobacteria; order Caulobacterales; family Aquidulcibacteraceae; genus REEB506. Next base: position 2,716 of record JBMOIB010000067.1, read on the forward strand.
GTGGCCATCAAAAATTTCCCCATGCAAGATCGCCGCGGTCGGTCCCGGCGCGTAGACGTCCTAGAAGTGCGTGACGCGGGAGCGTTGGCAACGCCCGCCCGGAGGATGACTAGGCGCAACACGCCAGTCCGCCGCTCTAATAAACACGTTGATTATATTAAAAAATAAAGACTTTCCCGAGTTCCAGCCAGATTTGGCCAGATCTTGCACCACAATTCCGACGCGTTTCGTCACATTCATGTGGCGCATTCGCAACAGTCGGCGCCGCGAAAACGAGCAGATCTAGAGGGGTACTCGCCCAATGCGCATCGCCAACCGCCGCTGCTAGCCCGGAAGACGTGGCCGGAAATACACCGCCGAGGCGGCCACCATGGCCAGGCTCACGCCGCTGCAGATGTAGGCCCCCGCCTTGAAGAAGCTCAGCCAGTCGAGCTCCAGCGCCGTGAAGTTCTTCACCAGAAGCAGCGCGACCGAACCGACGTAGCCGAACGTGTCGGCGAGGTAGATGAGGAAGCCGGCGGTCCCGATCCGTTTCGAGGCCGCGATCAGGCGTTCGAACAACACAGCGTTGTAGGGCGTGTAGCAGATATAGAGACCCGCGCCGGTCGCGATCATCCAGGCGAGACCGTCGATCATCCCGGCCTCGAAGGCGAACGTCGAAATGCCGATCGCCGCGGCGCCGGCCGCCATCAACCCATGCGTCACGAAAAACGCCGTCCGGTTCGACTTGATCCACATGAGCCCCGCGAGTGCGGCGAGCGCCGCCACGGCCACCGGCGCTTCGCTCAATGTGAAGACGCTGGCGTCGGACCCGCGGCCCATAGCCGTCCAAAGTTCGGCGGCGAAATTGTCGCGGAAGTCGCGGAACGCGGTGAACAGCATATAGGCGGCGATGAGGAGCACGAGGCCGGGGCCGAATTCGGCGACGAACGAACGGCGCGCGGCCGCGTCCATCGGCGCCCGGCGCATCCGCAAGGCCTCGTCCTCGGCGTCGGGCGGCGGCAGCAATGTCAGGCCGTAGACCGACAAGGCCAGCATCGGGAAGAACAGCGCGCCGGTCGCCGCCGGCATCCAAAAGTCCGGAACGGAGAGCGCGGTCATCGTCCAGACGCCAACGCTCTTCACGACGCCCGACGCGAGGATGAAGCTGGCGCACAAGATGGCGCCCAGCGCCTCGGTGGTGCGGCGGCCTTCGAGGTAGCTGAACACGAGGCCCCAGATCAGGCCCAGCGGCAGGCCGTTGGCGAACAGGGCGACCACTTTGAGCGGCGTCGGCGCTACGGCGAAGGCGACGAGTGCAAGCCAGGCGGTTCCCACCAGGCCCAGAATGGCCATCCCGCGCCCGGCGCGTCCGAGTTCGGCGATCACCTTGATCCCGATCGCCTTGGACAGCGCGTAGCCGATCACCTGGGCGATCACGAGCGCGATCTTGAAGTTGAGCGCGTAAGTCCAATCGTCCGGCGCGTCATAGGTCGCGGCGGTGAAGGGCTTGCGGAAGGCGTACATGGCGAAATAGGCGCAAAACGACGCTGTGCCGCCGAGCGCGATTATGGCCAGGGTGCTCCAAGGCCGCGCCGGTTTTTCAGTCATGACGTCCCCTTGCGACGCGGCGGTCCCGGCTTGGCCCGCCTAGCGAGCCATCGGTCAAACCACGCTTTTCCGGCTCTTACTGGTCTAACGCGACGGTTCGATTACGGGCCCGCCCCCCGAATGCCTCGACAGGCTTGATCGGCGCGTGGACCGCCGTCAACAAACTGACGAACGTCGCCTGTATCAGCGGCGCGCGGCGCGACCGCCGGCCTTGAGGATCGATCGGTCCAACATGCAGAACCAGGACATTGGCGGAGCCTCCGCCCAAGGACCGGACTCAGTCGAAGCGGCTTTGGCCTTGCTCGCGGGGCCGCTCGGCGACGCCTCCTATGGCGAGGGCCTCAGCCTGCGCGCCCATTCCCTGCAAGCGGCGGCGCTGGCGACAGCCCAGGGGCGCGGTCCCGCATTCATCGCCGCGGCGCTCTTGCACGATATTGGTTGGGCCGTCGCAGAAGGGGACCACGCGGCGCACGGCGCGGCGATTGCGCAGAGGCTGTGCGGCGAGGCGGTGGCGCGCCCGATCCGTCTGCATGTGGCGGCAAAGCGCTACCTGACGGCGGTCGAGCCGAGCTATTTCGATGCCTTGTCTGATGCGTCGCGCGCAACGCTCGCACTGCAGGGCGGGCCGATGAGCGCGGCGGAGGCGCGTGCGTTCGAAGCGACGCCTGGTTTCGCCATGGCGATTGCGTTGCGTCGGATCGACGATCAGGCCAAGGACGCCGACGCGCGGACCCTGCCGCTGTCGGCCTATCGAGATATTCTGAATGCGCTGGCCGATCGCGCCCGCGCGCCGGAGGATGCCGAAGATGATGTTTGACCTCGCTGTCGTCGGATCGGGCATCGTCGGGCTCGCCCACGCGCTCGCGGCGCGCCGGCGGGGCCTGTCGGTCGTCGTCGTCGACCGCGAGGCGCGTCCGATAGGCGCGTCGATCCGCAACTTCGGGTTCGTCACGGTCACCGGCCAGCGCCGGGGCGAGACCTGGGCGCGCGCGCGCCGCTCGGCGGAAGTGTGGGCGGAAGTCGCTCCGAAAGCCGGAATCGCCATCGAACATCGTGGCCTCGTCGTGCTCGCACGGCGCCCCGAAGCGGCGACCGTATTGGAGGCTTTCGCGACGACTGAAATGGGCGAGGGCTGTGAACTGCTCTCCGCCGCAGAAGCGCGTAGCCGCTTCCCGGACCTGAACCCGAATACGCTCGCCGCCGCGCTGCACAGCACGCGCGATCTTCGCGTCGAAAGCCGAACGGCGATCCCGAAACTCGTCGCGTGGCTCGAAAGCGAGGGCGTGGCGTTCCGATTCTCGACCGCGGCGCGGGCCGTCGCGCCGCCGGTGCTCGAGACGTCCCGCGGCCCGATCCGCGCCGAGGCCTTCATCGTCTGCCCAGGCGACGACCTTGCGACGCTTTATCCGGATTTCATCGGCCAGCGCGGGGTGACGCGGTGCATTCTGCAGATGTTGCGCCTGGAATCGCCCGGCTATCGCCTGCCGGGCGCGGTGATGTCGGATCTCAGTCTCGTGCGCTATCGCGGCTATGCCGATCTCGCCGAAAGCGCGGCCTTGCGCGCTGTGCTCGATCGTGAGCAGCCGGACGAATTGGCGAACGGGATTCATCTCATCGTCGTGCAAAGCGGCGATGGCTCGCTCGTCGTCGGCGACAGCCACCATTACGCCGACTCGCCGGCGCCGTTCGCCGCGCAAGACGTGGAGCGGCTGATGCTCGAAGAAGCGCACGCCACGCTTGGCGCCGCGCCGCCGGTCCGCGAGCGCTGGACCGGAACCTACGCCTCCGCCGCCGACGACATGTTCCGCGCTGCGCCGGAAGCCCGCGTTCGCCTCGTCATGATCACGAGCGGAACTGGGGCTTCGACCTCGTTTGCGATTGCGGAAGAAACGATAGCGGATCTGTACGGATCCGCTTTGGAAGGACGACCAACATGAGATGCGCTGCCGTCATTTTCGACTGGGCCGGCACGATGGTGGATTTCGGCTCCTGTGCGCCGGTCCTTGCGATGCGCCGCGCCTTCGCAGCGGAAGGCGTTGATGTCGCCGATGCCGACGTGCGCGCTGGCATGGGCCTCGCCAAGCGCGACCACGTGGTCTTCATGCTGTCGACCGCCCGCGTCGCCGACGCCTGGCGCGCCGCGAAGGACAAGGCGCACAGCGATGCGGACGTTGATCGCATATTCGCCGCGCTTGAGCCTCTGATGCGCGACGCTGGCGCCGAGCGCACCGCGCTCGTTCCCGGCGCGCTCCAGACTGTCGACGCGCTGAAGGCGCGCGGCGTGCGGATCGGATCGACGACCGGCTATACGCGCCCGATGATGGGGCCGATCCTCGAAGGCGCCGCCGCGCAAGGCTATCGTCCCGAAATCGTGGTTTGCGCGGGCGAGACGAAGACCGGCCGGCCTTCTCCGCTCATGATCTGGAAGGCGCTTTCCGAAATCGACGTCTGGCCGGCGTCAGCGGTGGTGAAGGTCGATGATGCGCCCGTCGGCATCGCCGAAGGAAAAAACGCCGGCTGCTTCACGATCGGCGTTGCGGCGAGCGGAAATGCGCTCGGTCTCGATCTCGCGGAATTCCAGGCGCTCAGCGAAACGGCGCGCCAAACGCTCCTGACCGCGGCGCGCGTTTCACTCGCGGCGGCTGGCGCCGACCTGGTGATCGACAGCGTCGCGGACCTGCCTGTCGCTTTGGCGTCGCGCGGCCTCATCGGCGCCGCCTAGCGCGTCAACGTGAGCCGATCAGACGGGCGAGCGCCGGGTGGGGAAAGCGCCGCTGCGGCGTGATCGTCGAAAAGGTCTCGTGCAATCCCGGAAGAGCGCAGGCCTCACGAAGAACGCCTGATCGCAATTCGTCCTGCACAACGATCGGCGGCAGTACGGCAAGACCAATGCCTTCGCGCGCCAGCACCCGCAGCATCGCCATATCGTCGGCTTCGGCTGCGATGGTCGGAGCGATGCCAAGGCGCTGCACCAGAGCGTCGAAGCCCGATCGCACGCCGCTCGCGGCTGTCGGCACGATCAATGGCGCCGAAGCGAGGAGGGCGGCAGGCTGGGTCGCGGAGCCGATCAGGCTTGGCGGACCGATCAGGCTGACAGGTTGCTCGTCGACCACGTGCACGACGAACGACGAATCGGCGGTGCGCGCGGGCGCCTGGTTCACCAGAAGCACATCCAGCTGATGCGCCTCGAGGAGGCTGAGCAGCTCGTTTAAGCCGCCGGAATGGATCGAAACGGCGAGGCCCGGATCCGTCAGAACGGGCTTCAGGAAGGCCAGTTGGAAATTGCGCGACAAGGTCGCGAGCGCGCCGATCCTCAAGGTCAGGCGCGCCGGGCCGCCCGCGCCCTTCAGCCGCGCCAGCAATTCGTCGCCCGCCGAGAAGATCGCGTCGGCATGGTCGAAAGCGATCCGGCCGGCCTCGGTCAGATGAAGGCCGCGCCCGCGCCGTTCGAACAGAGCGACGCCAAGCTGCGCTTCGAGCTTTTGAATCTGCGTCGATAGCGCCGACTGCGACAAGTTCAGGGCGGCTGCGGCCCGTGTCAGGTTCCCGTCGCGCGCAACGGCCCAGAAGTAGCGGAGGTGCGCGAAATTGATTTGCATCGTTCTATTTTAAAGAACGATTGGTTCCAATCAATGTATTTTTCGAAACCAAACGTGACGTCTAGCTTGCCGGCCGACCTGATTGGAGGCCGGACATGTTCGAACCCGCTGGGCTATCGCCCCTTCTGCTCGCATTTGCTGCGGCGCTTGGATTTGCCTTCGCCGGAAAGCGCCCGCCCACGGCGGGCCTGATCGCAGCCTTGGCTGCCCTCGCCATCGCGCCGGCGCTCCTGGCCGCCCTGGCCCTGGCGCTCGCCGGTCCGCATTCCGTTGGCCTTGCGCCGGGCTTTGCGATCCGCGTCGACCTCGTGAGCGTGACGCTCCTTACGCTCATCGCAGTGGTGGGCGCCCTCGTGCTGCGGTTCAGCACGACCTACCTCGACGGCGCCGAACGGCAAGGCGCTTTTCTGGGCTGGATGAGCCTCACGCTCGCCTCCGTGATGATGCTCGTGCTGTCTGGAGATCTGGTGCAGCTCGTCGTCGCCTGGGTTGCGACCAGCCTCTTTCTGCACCGGCTCCTGCTGTTCTTCCCAGACCGCCCTGGCGCGCGTCGCGCGGCGCGCAAGAAGTTTCTCGTCGCTCGATTGGGCGATGCGGCGCTGATCGGCGCGGCCGTTCTTTTGTGGCGCGGTTACGGAACAACCGACATCGCCGCAATTCTCGACGCCGCCCGCAGCGGCCCAGCGCCTGCCGAGGCCGGGCTCAGCGCCGGGCTGCTCGCGCTTTCGGCCTTGCTGAAGTCGGCGCAGTTTCCGACGCATGGCTGGCTGACCGAGGTCATGGAGGCGCCGACGCCGGTTTCGGCGCTCTTGCATGCGGGCGTCGTCAACGCGGGCGGCTTCCTGCTGATCCGCTTCGCAGACGTCATGCTGCTTTCGCCGCCGGCGCTTGCCGCTTTGGTTGCGATCGGCGGATTCACCGCACTGTTCGGCGGTCTCGTGATGCTGACCCAGCCCGCGGTGAAGACCTCGCTCGCTTGGTCCACGGTCGCCCAGATGGGCTTCATGATCTTGCAATGCGGGCTCGCGCTGTTTCCGCTCGCCATGCTGCACATCGTCGCCCATTCGCTCTACAAGGCGCACGCATTCCTGAGTTCGGGCGGCGCGGTCGAGCAGGTCGCTGCGATCCGTCGGCCCGGACCGGTCGCGATCCCGGGCGCTGGCGCCGTCGCGCGAGCCTTCCTCGTCGCACTGTTGATCTACGCGGCGATGTATGTGGGCTTCGGCGCCGCTTTCGGCTTCGAGTCGAAGTCGCCGCAGGCGGTTGCGCTCGGCGCGATCCTCGTCATGGGCGTCGCCTATCTCTTCGCGCAGGGCTTCGCAGACGCTGCGCCGAAAGCGCTGACGCGCCATGTGGCCGGCTACGCCGCTGCGGCTGCTGGCGCCTACTTCGCGATGCAAACCGGCGCCGAGGCGCTGTTCGCCGGGACGCTGCCCGCAACGCCGGCGCCCGGGCCGCTGGAGGCCGTGCTCCTCGCACTCGTCATTGCAAGCTTCGCGCTCGTCGCGATCGCGCAGGCCACCTTTCCGCACTGGGCCTACCACCCCGCGGCGGCCGGCCTGCGCGTCCATCTCGCCAACGGCTTCTACGTCAATGCGCTCACCGACCGATGGCTGGGCCTTTGGACCGCCAAGCCCCGCTCCGTCTGATCTGCCGATAGACAAAAGGACATGTCGATGAATTCGATGCTCTCCCACCTGTTCGCCAAATCGCCCGCCACGCTGGAGGCTGCGGAAAAGGCGGTTCGCGCCATTCCCCCGGTTTGGCCGCTCTCCTCCAGCGTTGCGGTCAATCCCTATCTCGGCCAGACGGGTGAGACGCTCGCCAAGACGGGGGCGCGTCTCGCCCGCGCCACCGGCGCGCGCGTGACGATGCCCAGATCGTGGTACGCCGCCAAGATCGCCAATGGTGAAATCATCGGACGCGACCTGGACGACGCGCTGGCGGCCACGCCCGAATGCAAAGGGCTCGACGCCGCCGCCCTCAAGGCCGCAGCCGCACGCCAGAACGTTCCGCGCTGCGCCGCGCCGACAGTGGCTGATTTGGCGGCCGATGCATCAGGCGTCGACTGGCCGAGGATTATCGCTGACCGGGTCGGCGCGTGGGCGGCGGCGTACTTCGACGAAGGCCAGGCGCTTTGGGCTGCACCGCGCGGCAAGAGCGCCTGGAGCGCCTGGCGCGGAACCGCAACACACGATCTGACTCCGGAGGTTCTGGGGCTCGACGGCTTTGCCGCATTCGTCGCGGACGCACCCGACGAGCCCGACCTCATGATCGCGCGCGCCGCCGATCGGCTCGGCCTGTCCGCGCAGATGTCGGAGACGTATTTCCACCAGCTTTTGGCCACGCTCGGCGGCTGGTCGCAGGTCGCGCGGTGGAAGTTGTGGCGCGCCGAACTCGCCGGAAGTGATGATCGCACAACGCTCGATCTTCTGGCGATCAGGCTCTCGTGGGAGCTTGCGCTCTATGATCGGTTTGAAGACGCGATCGCAGAGCGATGGTCTGACGCGCGGAGCCTGCACGCCGCCGGCCTTGCGCCTGACGCCGATCTGGTGATCGACGCCGTCCTGCAAGAGGCGGCCGAACGGGCCGCGCAACGGGCGCTTTCAGCGGCTATCGCAGCACCAATTGCGCGCCCGGCGCCGATCCGGCCGGCGCTTCAAGTTGCGCTGTGCATCGACGTGCGATCTGAGGTTTTCCGCCGGGCGCTTGAATCGCTCGATGCGCGGATCGAGACGTTGGGATTCGCCGGCTTTTTCGGCTTGACCGCGGCGCATCGCGCCTTCGCATCCGACATTGATGAACTTCGTCTTCCGGTCTTGCTCAATCCTGGCGTTCATTCCTGCGCGGGCGGGTCTGAACATGACGCGGCGGATGCAGCCGCAAGGGTCAAGGCCCGGGGGGGGCGCGCGTGGGGACGGTTCAAGCTTGCGGCGGTTTCCTCGTTCGCATTTGTGGAGTCGGCAGGGCCGCTTTACCTGGGCAAGCTCGTGCGCGATGGGCTCGGCCTCGCGCGCAAGCCGGCGCCGATCGAGCCCGCGCCGCGATTCGCGCCGGCCCTGCCGCTCGACGCACGCGTCGACGCCGCCGAAGCGATCCTGCGCGCCATGTCGCTGACATCCAGTTTTGCGCGCGTGGTTCTGCTCGCGGGCCATGGCGCGAACGTCGTCAACAATCCGCACGCCAGCGCGCTCGCCTGCGGCGCTTGCGGCGGCTATTCCGGCGAGGTGAACGCCCGTCTTTTGGCTGGACTCCTCAATGAGTCCGAAGTGCGCCGCGTGCTGCGCGACCGCGGAATCGAAATCCCCGGCGACACGGTGTTCCTCGCGGGCTTGCATGACACCACCACCGACCAGATGACGCTATACTCGGACGATCAGGACGTTCGCGCGCATACTGAGGATCTGGGCATGACGCGCGAATGGCTCCGGGCCGCCGGCGGCTTGGCTCGCGGCGAACGGGCCAAGCGGCTGCCGCGCGCGACAAGCGGGTCCGCGATCGACCGGCGCAGCCGAGATTGGTCCGAGGTCCGTCCCGAATGGGCTCTCGCCGGCTGCATGGCTTTCATCGCCGCGCCACGGTCGCGTACGCGTGATCGTAACCTCGAAGGCCGCGCGTTTCTGCACAATTACGACTGGCGCGCCGATGGGTCGTTCAAGGTTCTCGAACTGATCATGACCGCTCCGGTGGTCGTGGCGAGCTGGATCAGCCTGCAATACTACGGATCCGTCGTTTCGCCCGAGCTGTTCGGCGGCGGGGACAAGACGTTGCACAACGTTGTCGGCGGCATCGGCGTCTTCGAGGGCAATGGCGGCCTTTTGCGGGTCGGTCTGCCCTGGCAATCGGTCCATGACGGCGAGCGGCTCGCGCACGATCCATTGCGTCTCACGGTCTGCATCGAGGCGCCATGCGCGGCGATGAGCGAGATCCTTGAGCGCCACAAGGAGGTGCGCGCACTTTTCGACAATCGCTGGCTTCACCTGATCGCGCTGGACGACGAGGGACGGATGGCTTGGCGTTATGCCGGCGACTTGCAATGGCAGCCGGAGCCGCACGACGCCAAAGCGGCGGAAGCGGCCTAGGAGGCGATCAGTTCATGAATGTCCGCCCACCGAGGATTTCGCGCGCCGCATTGCGACCCGGGGCGCCGGTGACGCCGCCGCCGGGGTGGGTTCCCGAGCCGCATTGGTAAAGGCCCGTGATCGGCGTGCGGTAGTCGCCGTAGCCGAGAACGGGGCGGGCGCTGAACAATTGATCGAGCGACAAGGCGCCGTGGAAGATGTCGCCGCCGACGAGGCCAAAGGTGCGCTCCAGATCAAGCGGCGAGAGGATCTGTCGGCCGATGACGAGGTCCTTGAAGCCCGGCGCGCAGCGATCGACGGTCGCGATCATCAGGTCCGCAACCGTCTCGCGATGGTCGTCCCAGGAACGCCCTTCGCCGAGGCTCGGCGCGACATGCTGGCAAAAGAGGCTCGCGACGTGCTGGCCGGGCGGCGCGAGCGTGTCGTCCAGGGTGGAGGGGATGAGCATTTCCACGATCGGTTCGCGCGACCAGCCAGAAGCGCGCGCGTCGACGTAAGCGCGCTCCATATAGGCGAGGCTCGGCGCGATGATGATGCCGGCCGTCATGTGATCTCCCGGGTCCGGCCGACACGTGAAGCGCGGCAAGTCCGACAGCGCCACGTTCATTCGGAATGTGCCGGAGCCGACCTTGTAGCGGCGGATGCGCTCGTTGAAGTCGCCGGGTAGCGCCGCTGGGTCGACGATACCGCCGAACAGGAGCTTCGGGTTCAGGTTCGAGACCACGAGATCGGCGTCGATCCGCTCGCCGGACTCGGTGACGACGCCGACCGCGCATCCCTCGCGCAGCAGAACTTCGCGGACGGGGGACGCGAGCTGAACTTCGACCCCAACGCCTGCGCACGCTTTCGCCATCGCCTGGGTGATCGCGCCCATGCCGCCGATTGCGTGACCCCACGCGCCGCGCTTGCCGTTCACTTCGCCGAACACGTGATGCAGGAGCACATAGGCCGAACCCGGCGTATAGGGGCTGGCGTAATTGCCCACCACCCCGTCGAAGCCATAGGCGGCCTTGATCGGATCGCTTTCGAACCAGCCGTCGAGCCAATCGCCCGCCGATTGCGAGAACAGGGCGAGCAGATCGCGGCGCGCGGTCAGGTCCAGACGGGCGAGGCGGCGACCGAGCACGGCGCTTTTCAGCAACTCCCCGATCGCCGCAAAGCCGCCTTCGACCATGTTCGGCGGCGTTTGGAGAACCACGTCGCGCAGGACGTCGGCGATGCGTTCGAGGCGCTCGCCGTAGGCGTCAAGGCGTTCGGCGTCGCGGGTGGAGAACTGCGCGACCTCAGTGGCCGTGCGGCCTTCTGCGATCACCAGCGAACGTCGCTCGTCGAGGGGCAAGAAGTTAGCCGCCTTGCGCTCGACGATCCGCAGGCCGTGGCCAGCGAGATCGAGATCGCGGATGATCGTCGGATTGAGCAGCGAAACGGTGTAGCTCGCCACGGAATTGCGGAAGCCGGGGTGGAATTCCTCGGTCACCGCCGCGCCGCCGACGACGGCGCGCCGCTCAAGGACGGTCACGCTGTATCCGGCCCGCGCCAGGTAAAAGGCGCAGACAAGGCCATTGTGGCCGGCGCCGATGATCACGGCCTTGCGAGGTGTGCGCGGCATTCCAGTTTGCTCCCGACGAACGCGGCGAGGTTTGCGACCGCGTCACACGTCAGGCAAGGGGGCTTCATGCCGTCAAAGGCGTCCGATCAGGTGGCGGTCCCGGCCACGGGCGCGTCGGCCTCGGGGCGCTTGGGCCACAGAACGCGATCGATGCCGTGGATCACGCCGTTGGTTGCGGTGATGTCGGGCGCAACGACCCGCGCGCGGTTTACGGCGATCCCGTCCGAACCGTCGATGAAGAGGTCCCCGCCCTCGAAGGATTTGGCGCGGATCCGCGTGCCGGCAAAGCGCCGCGCCGGCACGACGCCCGGCGCGAAGTGGAACAGCAGAACCGTGCGCAACAGTGGCGCGTGCTCAGGCCGCAGCAATTTCGCGAGAGTGGTTGCGGGGAATTTGTCGAACGCGGCGTCGGTTGGTGCAAACAACGTGAAGGGGCCGCCGTGTTCCAGCGTGTCCCTAAGGCCGACGCTTTCCGCGGCCTTCAAGAAAACCGAAAAATGGCCGGAATCGACGGCGACGTCGAAAAGGTTCGGCTTCAACGCGCCAGCGCTGATCGACGTCGTCATCGGCTGCAGCCTTTCTGATGGGCCGCAGCGTGCGGCGCTATTTCTGAGGCTTGGGCTTGGGCTTGGCCTTCGCGCGCGGAGCCGCCTTGGCGCGCGGCGCGGCTTTAACGCCGGTCGCGACCTTGCGAGCGCGTGCAGGCGGCGCGTCGGCGCGCCGCTTTTCAAGCTCGGCTTCAATGAGCGGTAGGAGGCGCGCCGCCTCGTTTTGCAATTTTGGCGCGCCTCCCTCGGCTAGTCGACGCGCGTTGGCGTGCAGCGTTGCGAGGTCTTTCGCGGTCATCGCCGGGATCGTCTCGTCGATAGGCGGACGGACGGGGGCTTTGTCGCGCTCGACTTCGCTGGCTGGCTCCGCCGCGGGCTTGTTCGCCGCTTGATGGCGAAGATCAGCTCGCACGAAGATTCACAGCCGAATCACGGCCGCGCGGGTCGCGCTCGATGTCGAAAGCGACTTGTTGACCTTCGCGAAGGCCCGGAAGACCAGCGCGCTCGACGGCGGAAACGTGAACGAACACGTCCTTGCCGCCATCGGTCGGCTGGATGAAGCCGAAGCCCTTTACGGTGTTGAAGAATTTAACTGTGCCGGCGGCCATATGCGCACTCCTGTGCGAGAATTGCCCCGCAAGAAACGTTCTTGCGAGGTTCGAACTCGTAGAGTGACGGCTGGCGATCCGGCGCACAGGTGCGGGGGAAGGAAGCGCGCTAGAGCGACGAATATCGAGGACCACATGTAAGGCCCTCGACGGCGAAGGTCCAGGGCCAAGTCTCGTGAATTTAGGTCAATACGACGCCCGTCAAGATCGCGGCGTAATGTGCGCCCGCAGCAGCGAGCACGAAACCGTGCCAAATCGCGCGACGAAACGGCAGCCGTTCAATCACATAGATCGCGATGCCCGACGTGTAGATCGCGCCGCCGACGACCAAAAGAACGATCGCGAGCGCCGAGACGCTGCGCACCAGCGGGTCGATCGCCACCAGCACCATCCATCCGAGCGCCACATAAAGGCCAATCCAAAGGCGGTGCGAAAGTCCGGGCAGGAAGAGCTTGCCGGCTGCGCCGGCCAACGCGATCAGCCAAACCGCCGCCGTCATGCCAACCGCCCACGCGCCTTCAAAGCCCACGGTGAAAGGCGTGTAGGAGCCCGCGATCATGACAAAGATCGCCGCGTGATCGACTCTGCGTAGCGCCGACCTCAGGCGCGAACGATCCGCCAGATTGTAGATCGCCGAGGCGGCGAGCATGAGCAGCAGGCACAGGGCATAGACCACCACTGCGCCGACCTCGCGCCCCCCTAGGCGCCAAGCCGCAAGGGCAATGAGCAGGCCAGCGCCGCCGCCAGCGATCGCCAGACCAACGCCATGCACCCAGCCGTCCGCGATCCGCTCGGCGCGGCTGGGGTAGTGAAGCGGAACTGCGGGCGTGTGGTGGGTCATCTCGATCAGGTCGCCATTTGATCTGCGACCGTATTGTGGACGCGATCGAGTACGCGGCGTCAATCAGCTGGGCGTCGGGTCTGGTGCGCCAAAAATCCGCAGGCTGCGGTCGGGGCGAACGGTCTGAGGAAAAGCTGCAGGCCGTCACGCAGGCCGCGATCGTCGCGCCGCCCTGGACGGACTGACGCAACGGCGATTGCGTGCGGGTGTGTGGGAAGGCCGGCTTGCGCCTCAACGATCACGGTTGCGGGGCCAAAGCCGCGCCCGATCGCCTAGAATGGCGCCCACTAGAATGGTGCCCAGAAGAGG
>JBMOIB010000068.1:0-15629 GCA_049317545.1 Caulobacterales bacterium
CCCTGCTGCGCGCAGGGTTCGGCGTCTGGCGGAACATCGGGAACGAAGCATCGGTAACAGGGCGCGTCCGCATGGCCTCCGAACACCGCCACCTGCCCGTCCCAACGCCCCACGGCCGCCGAAACCAGCAGCGCGCCAATCGATTGCGCAGCGTCATTGACCGTAAACCGGGTCGCAAAATCGTCGCAGCCGTCGACGATCACGTCCGCCCCCTCAAGCAGGTCGATCGCATTGGACGGGTCCAAACGCACCGCGTGGGCATCGATCTCGACGCCGGGGTTAAGCGCCTTGAGCGCCGCAGCCGCGGCTTCAGTTTTTGGCCGCCCTATGTCGGCGGTACGGTACAAGACTTGGCGTTGGAGATTGGAGAGCGACACCTCGTCCGGGTCGATCAGGCGCAGACGACCAACGCCCGCCGCCGCGAGATAGAGCGCAACCGGCGCGCCGATGCCGCCGGCGCCGACGAGCGCGACGGTGGCGCCGCGCAGCCGCTGCTGCCCTTGCCCGCCGATCTCCTTGAGGAGAACGTGGCGCTTGTAGCGTTCGAGATCATCAGGGCTCATGGCGCCTAGGTGGGCCGACGAGACGCGAAAGGAAAGACATGGCGCACGCGAACTGGGATCCCGCCCAATATGGCCGCTATTCGGACGAGCGCCTGCGGCCAGGCTTCGAATTGATGGCGCGCATACCCGCGCTGCCCAAAGGCGATATCGTCGATCTCGGTTGCGGCGCCGGCGAACACCTCATCGCGCTCGCCGCGCGCCATCCGGATCGACGCGCGATCGGCGTCGATCTTTCGCCCGACATGCTCGCACGGGCGCGCGCCGCTGCGCCCAACATCGACTGGCGGTGCGCCGATATCGGCGCCTGGACGCCCGAGCGCGCGCCGGCGCTCATTTTCGCCAACGCGGCGCTGCAATGGCTCGATGACCACGCGCGCCTCCTGCCCCGCCTCCTTTCGCTGCTGGCGCCGGGCGGCGTGCTCGCCGCGCAAATGCCGAGCAATGCCGGATCGGCGGCGCACGCCATCGCCCGCGACGTCTGCCGCGAAATCGGGCGGGCTGATTTGATCGAGGCGTTGAAGAGCGGCGCGACGGTTTTGGAGGCGACCGCGTACGATGCCGTTTTGCGCGGCGCCAGCGGCGTCGATCTCGACCTTTGGGAAACGACCTATCTGCATCAGCTCGGCCCGGCCGGCGTGACCGATTGGGTCAAGGGCACGGCGTTGCGACCGGTGCTGAGCGCGCTCGATGCCGAGGCGGCCGCGGCGTTTCTCGCGCGCTATGATGCGCGCGTGCGGCTCGCCTATCCGCCGCAAACCGATGGCGTCACGCTCTATCCGCAGAAGCGGGTGTTCCTGGTCGCGCGGAGCCCCGCATAAGCGCCTTCGGCTCAGCGTCGGTCGCGCGCAGAAGCGGCTGGACCTGCAAGGGGCGCAGGTCCAGCGCGCATTCATGCGCCGACGGGTCAGCCCGTCGCGGAGTCTTTTTCGGCCTTGCCGCTCTTTTCGAGGTCTTCGCCGGTCGTCTGGTCGACCGCGCGCATGGACAGGCGCACCTTGCCGCGATCGTCGAAGCCGAGGAGCTTCACCTTCACGATGTCGCCTTCCTTGACCACATCACCCGGCTTGGCGACGCGTTCGTTTTTCATTTGGCTGACATGGACGAGACCGTCCTTGGCGCCGAAGAAATTCACGAAGGCGCCGAACTCGACCACCTTGACGACCTTGCCGTCATAGATCTGGCCGACTTCCGCCTCGGACGTGAGCGACTTCACCCACTTCACGGCCGCTTCGATATTCTCCTGGTTCGGAGACGCGATGCGCACCGTGCCGTCGTCGTTGATGTCGATCTTGCACTGGGTCTTTTCGGTGATTTCACGGATCATCTTGCCGCCCGACCCGATCACTTCGCGGATCTTGTCGGTCGGGATCGTGATCTGCACGATTTTCGGCGCGGTGGCGCTCATGACGCCGCGCGGCTGCGCGAGGCCCTTGGCCATTTCGCCGAGAATGTGGATCCGGGCGTCATACGCGCGCTTGAGCGCGACCTTCATGATCTCTTCGGTGATGCCCGCGACCTTGATGTCCATCTGCAGCGCCGTGACGCCGACATCGGTGCCCGCGACCTTGAAGTCCATGTCGCCGAGATGATCCTCGTCGCCGAGGATGTCGGTGAGCACTTCGAAGCCGTAGTCCTCGAGGATCAGGCCCATCGCGACGCCCGCGACCGGACGCGCGAGCGGCGCGCCGGCGTCCATGAGCGCGAGCGATCCGCCGCACACCGTGGCCATCGACGAGGAGCCGTTCGATTCGGTGATCTCCGACACCAGACGCACGGTGTAGGGAAATTGATCCGAGGTCGGAAGAACCGCCTGCAGCGCGCGCCAGGCGAGCTTGCCGTGGCCGATTTCGCGACGGCCGGGCGAGCCCATCCGTCCGGTTTCGCCGACGCTGTAGGGGGGGAAGTTGTAGTGGAGCATGAAACGCTCCTTGAACGTCCCGCCGAGGCTGTCGACGTATTGTTCGTCTTCGCCGGTGCCAAGCGTCGCGACCACGAGCGCCTGGGTCTCGCCGCGGGTGAACAGGACCGAACCGTGCGTGCGCGGCAGGCAGCCGACCTGCACGTCGATCGCGCGGACCTTGTCGACCGGACGGCCGTCGATGCGGGCCTTGTCCTTCACGACGCGCGAACGGACGATGTCGCTCTCGACGGCTTTGAAGGCTTCCTTGAAGACGTTGGCTTCAAGGCCCGTGGGATTGGCGTCGGACTTGATGAGCGCCTGGGACGCGGCCTTGCGGGCGACGGCCACGGCGTCCTGGCGCTCTTCCTTCTTGACGATCCGATAGGCGTCGCCGATCGCGGCGCCGACGGCGTCGACAATCGCTTTCTTGGCCGGCGAAATGTCCTTGGCTTCGAAATCGAAGGGCGGCTTGGCGGCCTTTTCAGCGAGCGCGATGATCGCGTCGATGACCGGCTGGAAGCCCTTGTGGCCGTGCATGACGGCCTGGAGCATCTGATCTTCGTTGAGCTCTTTGGCTTCCGATTCGACCATCATCACGGCGTCGGTCGTGCCGGCGATGACGAGATCGAGCTGCGAGGTCTTCATCTGCTCGATCGTCGGATTGAGGACCGGCTTGCCGTCGATCCAGCCGACGCGCGCGCCGCCGATCGGTCCGAGGAACGGCACGCCCGAAAGCGTGAGCGCCGCCGAGGCCGCGATCATCGCGAGCACGTCGCTGTCGTTCTCATTGTCCCACGAGAGGGTCGTGATGATGACCTGGACTTCATTCTTGAAGCCATCGACGAACAGCGGGCGGAGCGGACGGTCGATAAGGCGCGAAATGAGGGTCTCGCGCTCGGTCGGGCGGCCTTCGCGCTTGAAATAGCCGCCCGGAATGCGGCCGGAGGCGAACGCTTTTTCCTGGTAATTGACCGTCAGCGGGAAGAAGTCCTGACCGGGCTTCGGCTCTTTTGCGAACACGGCGGTGGCGAGCAGAGCGCAGTCGCCATAGGTGGCGTACACGGCGCCGTCGGCTTGGCGCGCGATGCGGCCGGTTTCGAGCGTGAGCTTGCGCCCCGCCCAATCGATGGAAACGGATTGAGTGTCGAACATTCGTCTTGACCTACATAAGGCTCTTCAAGCGAGCGAGCCCCATGCCCGGTCGCCACAGCGGCTCCCGGTCCCGGCTCTCCAAAAAGGAGAGAACCGCGGCCCATGAAATTCGTTTCGGCGAAGTCAGGAACCGCGGGCGTGCGTCGCCGCCCCCGGGACCGGGCTGCGGCGGCGACGCGAAAGCCTTAACGGCGCAGACCGAGACGTTCGATCAATGCCTGATAGCGTGGGACATCCCGGTCCTTGAGATAGTCAAGCAACCGGCGGCGCTGCGAAACGAGCTTCAGAAGCCCGCGGCGGCTGTGGTTGTCCTTCTTGTGCGACTTGAAATGCTCGGTCAGGTTCGAGATCCGCTCGGAGAGGATCGCGACCTGAACTTCGGGCGAGCCAGTGTCGCCCTTCGTCGTCGCATGTTCTTGAATAAGAGCGGATTTCCGCTCAGCCGTAATCGACATCGGGCTACTCCTGGTTGAGGTGGAAGACGCGGGTGGGGCTGAACTTGCCCGCCCGCACGTCACCCAAGGCAATGACCTTTCCCTGGAACAGCGCCACCACCGTACGCGAGGCGTCTTGGCCAGCGATGGTCCGGGGGCGGAACTGGCCCTTCAACCCCTCCACGACATGCGGGAGAAGCACGATCGGCCGTCCTTGCTTGAGCTTGAACGCATCTTCGCCGTTTATGGCCAGCGCCGGGATGTCGGCCAGCGCGGTCTCAACAGGCAGGAGGCGTTCGGACGCGGCGTCCTTATGGCTCAATTCCTTGAGCGCGTCGAGCCCGATGGCGTTCGCCTCGATAAAGGGGCCAACGGCGGTCCGCCGAAGCGCGGCCACATGACCTTCAACGCCCAGGGCCGCCGCCAGGTCGCGAACCAGGGCGCGGATATAGAAGCCCTTCCCGCAGCGCACCCGGATCACCGCCAGATCGGCTTCGGCCGTGGTCAGCTCGGCTTCGTGCAGCACAACCCGTCGCGGCTTGAGCTCGACCGTTTCGCCGGCCCGGGCGAGGTCATAGGCGCGCTCCCCGTCGACCTTGATGGCGCTATAGGCCGGCGGCGTCTGGTCGATCTCGCCAATGAACCCGGCGAGCGCGGCGACGATGGCGGCCTCGGCTGGCCGGGCGTCGCTTTCGGCGCTCACGGCGCCCTCGCGGTCCTGGGTCGTCGTCGAGATCCCCCAGCGGATGGTGAAGACATAGGCTTTGTCGGCCTCGACCAGCCAGGGCACGGTCTTGGTCGCTTCGCCCAGGGCGATCGGCAGGATGCCAGAGGCCAATGGATCGAGCGTGCCGGCGTGACCGGCCTTGTTGGCGTTGAAGATCCGGCGAACGGCGGCGACCGCGTCCGTCGAGGTCACGTCTTCCGGCTTGTCGAGCACCAGCCAGCCGTCGACGTCGAGGCCCTTTTTGCGGCGACCCATGTCAGGGCTCCTCGTCGGCGTCGGGGCGGTTCGCGGAGAGGTCGCGGGCGACGGTCGGCGAGCGCAGCAGCGCGTCGATGTGGCGGGCCTCCTCGTACGAGGCGTCCGGTAGGAAATGGAGGTCGGGCGTGAATTTGAGATCGACCTGGCGGCCCAGCCGCCCGCGCAGGAACCCGGCGCAGCGATTGAGCGCCTGGGCGATCTTCTCAGGCTCCTGGTTGCCGAGCGCCGCGACGAACGCCGTCATGTGCTTGAGATCGGGCGAGGCGCGCACTTCGCCGATCGTCACCGAAACGCCGGCGAGCGCCGGATCGCGCAGGTCCTCGCGGGCGAGAATTTCGACCAAGGCGTGCCGCACGAGTTCGCCGGCCCGCAATTGGCGTTGGCTCGGGCCCGCTCCGGAGCCGCGCGCGTGGTCGCGTTTTTTGGACATGCACGTCTCCATCCGCGCCGGACTCGGACCGGCGGCGGGCTTGTCAGTTCAGACGATAAGCGTAAACCGCGCATACACCGGGATCGGCCGGCGCGTCCGCTCCGGGCGCGGCGGGGCCCTCGAAGGCGGCGATGCGGAACATCCACTCGCCGTTCGACGCGACATATTCCGAGATCGCTACATGCGAGGGCCGTTTGGCTCCGCACAGGCCGCCCTGAGTCGCGACCTGATCGACGTTTTCATCGGCGATTTTGTAGATATAGACGCCCGCTTTGGGATCACCGCCGACAGCCTGCGCGAAGCTGTCGCCGCCGGGGAAGGTACGATCCGATCCGGTCGCTAGCGCCACTGTTTCGAGGCGCACCGTCACCCCGTTCGCGAAAGCGAGCACCAGCGGCCCGGAGCGGCCTTCCGGTTGGCTTGCGGTCAAGTTGCCGAGCGCAACGCGTGAGCGTTCATCCGCCGAACGCCATTGCAGCCGGTCTTTGCCGGGTTCGCCGGTGGCGACCTCCTCGATGCGCGGCTCTTTCCAGCCCGTGCCCGTATGGCTGGCGCCGGGGCGATCGCCGAGCACGCGCCCGACCACATCGACGACCTGGTCGCATCCGGACGCGAAAAGCGCCGCGGCGAGCGCCGCCGCCGCTGCAAAGCCCCGCATCACGCCTCCCTTCACAGCGAGCGCTGGACGGTTTCGAGCAGGTAGCATTCCACGACGTCGCCGGTCTTGATGTCCTGGTAGTTCTCGAAGCTCATGCCGCATTCCTGGCCGGTCTGGACTTCGTTGACGTCGTCTTTGAAGCGCTTGAGCGTATTGAGCTTGCCGCCTTCGTGGATGACGACGTTGTCGCGCAGGAGGCGGATGCGGGCGCCGCGCTGCATCTTGCCGTCGGTGACGAGGCAGCCCGCGACTTTGCCGATGCGGGCGATCTGGAAGGTGTCGAGCACCCGGGCATTGCCGAGGAACGTCTCGCGCTGCATCGGCGCGAGCATGCCAGACATGACGCCTTTGATGTCGTCGATCACGTCGTAGATGATCGCGTAATAGCGGATTTCGACGCCTTCACGGTCAGCGAGTTCGCGGGCCTCTTTCGAGGCGCGGACGTTGAAGCCGACGATCGGCGCGTTCGAGGCCTTGGCGAGCGTGACGTCCGCTTCGTTGATGGCGCCGACAGTGGCCTGCAGCACCTTGGCGCGGATTTCGTCGGTGCCGAGCTTTTCGAGCGCCGCCGAAATGGCTTCCGCCGAGCCCTGCACGTCGGATTTCACGACCACCGGCAGTTCGCTGGTGGACTTGTCCTGGGCCTTGGCGAGCAATTGTTCGAACGACGCGCGCGCGGCGGGAGCCGACGCCTTGTCGCGGCGGCGGCGCTGGCGGAATTCCGCAACTTCGCGCGCCCGGCCCTCGTTTTCGACGACGACGAGGTGATCGCCGGGATCGGGCACGCCTTCGAGGCCCATGATTTCGGCCGGCTCAGACGGTCCGGCCTCGGCCAATTGCTGGCCGCGCTCGTTGACCAGCGCGCGCACCCGGCCCCAGACCGAACCCGCGACGACGATGTCGCCGCGCTTCAGCGAGCCGCGCTGGACAAGCACCGTCGCAACGGCGCCACGGCCGCGATCGAGCTTGGCTTCGATCACCGACGCTTCGGCGGCGCGTTTTGGATTGGCCTTCAGTTCAAGCACTTCGGCCTGGACGAGGATCGCGTCGACGAGCGCTTCGAGGCCGATGCGCTTGGTCGCCGAAACGTTCACGGCCTGCACGTCGCCGCCGTTCACTTCGGTGACGATCTCGTACTGCAGCAATTCGTTGATGACGCGCTGGGGATTGGCGTCTTCCTTGTCGACCTTGTTGACGGCGACGATGATCGGAACGCCGGCCGCTTTGGCGTGGCTGATCGCTTCGATCGTTTGCGGCATGACGCCGTCGTCGGCGGCGACGACCAGCACCACGATGTCGGTGACCTGGGCGCCGCGAGCGCGCATGCCGGAGAACGCGGCGTGGCCCGGCGTGTCGAGGAACGTGACCCGCTGGCCGTCGGCGAGGCGCACCTGATAGGCGCCGATATGCTGCGTGATGCCGCCGGCTTCGCCGGCTGCGACGTCTGTCTTGCGCAAAGCGTCGAGCAGCGAGGTCTTGCCGTGGTCGACGTGGCCCATGACGGTCACGACCGGAGGACGCGGAACGAGGTCCTCGGGCGCGTCTTCGGCGCCGGTCAGGCCCTCTTCGACGTCGGATTCGGAGACGCGTTTGACCTGGTGGCCGAAATCCGTGGCGATGAGCTCGGCGGTGTCGGCGTCGATGATGGTGTTCATCGTCGCGATCGTGCCCTGACGCATCAGGTACTTGATGATCTCGGCGACGCGCGTGGCCATCCGTTGGGCGAGGTCTTGGACGCTGATGGCTTCCGGGATGACGACGTCGCGGGTGACCCGCGCCTGGTCGCCGCCGCCGGTGGAGCGGCGCTGCTTTTCGCGTTCGCGCGCGCGGCGAAGCGCCGCGATCGAGCGGACCTTCTCGTCGTCGCCTTCCGTCATCCGCTCGACCATGTCGAGGGTCAGGCGGCCGGCCCGGCGTTGCTGGTCGTTCTTCTGTTTTGCGGGCTTCACCACCGGAAGCGGCGCGGCCTTGGTTTTGACGCGGCCGATCTCGGCGAGGCTCAACGGCCGCTGCGGCGCGGCGTTTTGGCCGGGCGCTTCGCGCGTGCGGGCGCCTGCGGGCGCGGCTGCGGCGGGGGACGCCGCCGGCTGAGGCGCGACGGGTTGCTGGGACCGCAGGACAGGTCCCGGTGTGCCAATGCGCGGGCCGGCCGGAGCGGCCGGCGGCGGCGCAGGCGCAGCTTCGACCTCAGGCTGCGCGACATCGCCGCGAAGCGCCTGTTCTTCCAACTCGCGCTGGCGCTCGGCTTCGGCGAGTTCCTGGGCGGCGCGCTCTTCGTCCGCGCGCATGCGCCGTTCGGCCTCGCGACGCTGCTCGTCGATCGCACGCTCTTCGCTGGCGCGCTCGGCGCGGGCCTGTTGATCCTGCTGCGCCTTGAGAACCGCGGCCTGGCGGCGACGGTGCTCTTCATCGTTCAAGCCGCCTGTGCGCGTGTCCGGCGCGGGCCGCGGCGCGGGCCTTGGCGCGCTCGACGCGGGACGCGCCGCAGGAGGGGCGCTTGCCGGCGCTTGCGCGGCCGCAGCGGGACGCGGCGCCGTTGGCGCGGCGGCGGGAGCGGCCGCGGGCGCAGCGCCCGGCGGCATGGCGCGGCGCGGCCCCTTGATTACGACATCGACCGATTTCGACCGGCCGTGGGAGAAGCTTTGCTTCACCGTGCCTGCGCTTTGCGTGCGCGGCGACAGCGTGAGCGGCTTGCGACCGGAAGCAGGTGCGTCTTTGCGTTCGTCCGACATGCGTTCCCATAAACTGCGCCGGTCTTGGCCCCACGGGCCGAGATCGGCTGGATCAAAGTAGATCGTCGCCGCCCCCAACGGAGGACGCCGTACCGGCCGCGTCGCTCCCGAGGTCGGCGCCGGCCGTCACTTGCGTCCGCCAGGAGGAGGGCGTGATAGCGCGAAAACCGCTCAGACGGCCAATTTCGGCCGCCCACCTTCGCGCCATGCGCTCTTGGAGCCAGCACGCATGTACCACATGATCGCGTCCGAGCGCCATTCCCAATTCCGCGCCTGAGAAGCATCCGACGACAAAAGGCTCGCGCCGCCAGAGCCCGAAAGCCAGCCGGATAAGGCGCTCCCGGCCGTCGGCGGCGCCGTCTGACGCTTCAACCAGTCCGAGCGGCGGGGCGGCGCGAATCTGGAGTTCAACCGAATCGTATCCGTAAGCGATGGCCGCCGCCTTGCGGGCCAGCCCCAACAGATCGAGGCACCGGCGCGCGAGCAGCGCCTCGACCTCATCGGCGAGGCTGTCGGGCGCAACGGCCTTGTCCTTCAGCCCCCTGGCGAAGGCGCCTTTGCGCCGGGCGAGTTCGACGCTGGCCCGGTTCGCAAGCACCCACACGCCCCGCCCCGGAAGCCGCGCGGCGACGTCTGCAACCACGCGCGCCTCCGGTCCGAGGACGAAACGCACCAGGCGATCATCGGACGCGGTTTCGCCGGTCGCCGCGCAGCGGCGGGTCCGCGCCGCGCCGCCGCGCAGGCCCGACGCGCCCCGATCGGACGGGCCGCGATCTGCGGTGGGCGCGTCGTCGTTCAGGTGCGCCCCTCATCGGAGAAGACCGCTTCGGCCTCCTCGAAAATGTCGGCCGGCCCCTCGTCGGCGACCTCTTCCGCAACCGGCAACGGATCGATCCAGCCGGCGGCGACGCGGGCTTCCATGATGATCTGTTCGGCCTGTTCCGGCGTGAGCTGGAAGGTGTCGAGCACGCCCGGCTGGCGCACGCGCTCGCCGTTCTTCGTCTCGAACCAGCCGCGCAGGTCGTCCGGCACGAGGCCAGCGACGTCCTCGATCGTGAGAATCTTGCCTTCGCCGAGTGCGACCGCCATCGGCAGGGTGACGGTGGACAGGTCGACGACAGCGTCATCGACGCCCAATGCGCGCCGCTTTTCGTCCTGCTCGGCCGCCTGGCGCTCAAGGAACTCGCGGGCGCGCGCCTGCAATTCTTCAGCGAGTTCTTCGTTGAAGCCCTCGATGATGGCGAGGTCGTCGAGGTCGATGTAGGCGATGTCTTCGACCGTCTCGAAGCCTTCGGCGGCCAGCAACTGCGCCATGATCTCGTCAACGTCGAGCGCGCCGACGAACAGGGCCGTGCGCTCCGCCATTTCCTTTTGGCGGCGCTCGCTTTCCTCCGATTCCGTCATGATATCGATCTGCCAGCCGGTCAGCTGGGAGGCGAGACGGACGTTTTGACCGCGGCGGCCGATGGCGAGCGAAAGCTGCGTTTCAGCGACGACCACCTCGACGCGCCCGTCGTCCGGATTGAGGACGACCTTCGACACTTCCGCCGGCTGCAGCGCATTGACGATGAAGGTCGCATCGTTGACCGACCACGGGATGATGTCGATCTTCTCACCCTGCAATTCGCCCACGACCGCTTGAACGCGCGCGCCGCGCATACCGACGCAGGCGCCGACCGGGTCGATCGAGCTGTCATTGGACAGAACCGCGATCTTGGCGCGCGAGCCAGGATCCCGCGCCGCCGCCTTGATGATGATCACGCCATCATAAACTTCGGGCACTTCCTGCGCGAACAGCTTGGACATGAATTCCGGCTTCGAGCGGGTCAGGAAAATCTGCGGGCCCTTGGTCTCGCGACGGACGTCGTAGATCAGCGCGCGGACCCGATCGCCCTGCTGCAGATTTTCGCGCGGGATCTGGTCGTTCCGGCGCAGCACACCTTCGGCGCGGCCGAGATCGACGATCACGTTGTTGAACTCGACGCGCTTGACGACGCCATTGACGATTTCGCCGACCCGATCGCGATATTCCGTAAACTGACGTTCGCGTTCGGCCTCGCGCACTTCGTGGTTGATGACCTGTTTGGCGGTCTGCGCGGCGACGCGTCCGAAATCCATCGGCGGCAGCTTGTCGATGTATTCCTTGCCGACGAAAGCGTCCGGGTCGCGCTTCAGGGCCAGGGGAAGTTCGAGGTCGGTCGCCGGATTGAACGGCCGAGCCAGGGCGTCGAGCGCGGCGTCGTCGACGACGGTGGTGACGCGGGTCAGCGTCAATTCCCCGGTCTTGCGATCGATCGAGGCGCGAATGTCGTGCTCGGCGCCGTAGCGCGAGCGCGCGGCTTTCTGCAGCGCGTGCTCCATCGATTCGATGACGACTTCCCGCTCGATGCTCTTCTCGCGCGCGACGGCGTCGGCGATCTGCAGGATTTCCAGGCGGTTGGCTGAAACGCTCATGAGTGTTTCCTTTTACGAGCGGGAGGCTGCGCCGGCGGGCCGTCTTCATCGGCTTCGGCGGACGTGGCGGGTTGGTCTTCGAGCTTGGCGCGGCCGGCGCGCTTCAGGTCTTCTTCGATGAGCCGATCGGTGAGAACCAGGCGGGCCTCGGAGATCCAGGCGAACGGGATGGTCGCGCGCCCTTCCGGGAGGTCGATCGTCACGGCGTCGCCTTCGGTCGGGCCAAGCGCGCCGCGGAACCGGCGCCGGCCGTCGATCATCTGGCTGGTTTCCAGCTTGGCTTCATGGCCGGCGAAGCGGGCGAAATCCTCGATCCGCACAAGGGGGCGATCGATGCCGGGGCTCGAGACTTCGAGATCGTATTCGGCCGAAATGGGATCGGCGACGTCGAGCGCAGCCGAAACGCCGCGCGACAAGGCCTCGCAATCCTCCAGCGCCATGCCGCCGTCGCTCACGCGTTCGGCCATGATCTGCAGCCGTTTGCGCTTCAGACCAGACAAGCGAACGCGCACGAGCCGGTAACCAAGATCGTCCGCGACCGGCTCGATGACCGAAATGACGCGCTCTTCGAGGGGCGAGGTGGCGCGCAGGACCAATCTCCAAAACAAAAAACGGCGGCCCCCGGGGGACCGCCGCTCACCATCCCGACGGGACGATTAGCGATGATGGGTTTCTATAGCCCGGTTGCGCACCGTTGTCACGCGCCGCGCAAGGCGGCCGGTCTCAGGGCGCTGCGGCCGCATCTTTCAGGAACGCCGCGGCGTCGGCGGCGGTGCGGACTGGGTCTTCCTCGTGGGGCGTGTGGCCAAGCCTGGGGTAGACGATGAGCCGCGCCCCGGGGATCGCGGCGGCGAGCGCGTGGGCCACCTCGGGCGGCACGAGGCCGTCCTCCTCGCCCTGCATGATGAGCGCCGGCGCGCTGACGTCTTCGACGCGGACGTCGTCGCCGGCGGTGCGCGCTTCCAAGATGCGCAGCAGCGTCGCCCTGTTGCCCTCGGCGCGGTACAGATCATCCGTACGCCGCACGATCTCGGGCGTGATCTTGGCGGATTCGAACACTCCGCTCTTGAGCGCCTGCCCCATGACGATCCGTCCGCCGCCGTTGAGCAGCAGAAAGCGCAGAGCGGGATTGGATGCGGCCTTGCGGACGCGCGAAATGTCGCCCTCCACACGCCGGCTCTGGGGCCCGGCCGAATCGATCAGGATCAGCGCCGAGACGCGTTCAGGATGGCGCGCCGCGAAGCGCCACGCCTGCGCGCCGCCCATCGAGTTGCCCGCGATCGCAGCCCGCGCCACGCCCAATTGATCGAGAATTTCGGCTATGAAGCGCGTCGCGCCTTCGGGAGAAAGATCGGCGTCCGCCGCCATCAAGGTGAGGCCATGGCCCGGCGCGTCGATGCGGATCAGTTGATGCGCGCCGGACAATTCGCGCGTCCAGCCGTCCCAGGCCCAGGCCGACGAGGAAAAGCCGTGCAGGAGCACCACGGGCGGACCGGCGCCGCTGACCCGGACGTGGGCGACCGAGCCGTCCTTCAAGGTCAGGAAGCGGGAGTCCGGCATGGTATGGACCCGCAAAATCTGGCTTCGCGGAATGTCCGGGCGCAGTCCAATCGCCGCGGCCGCGAGTGCGAGCGCCGCCAAGCCGCCAAAGATCCAGGCCCCCACCAGCACCCCCCTCATCGCGCCCGCCCCTCAAACCCGGACGAAGCGCAGGAAGATCGGCGCGCAATCGCCCAGACGTTTGGCTTCGTAGCGCGTCTCGATGTGCTCGGCGAAGGGCTGACGCCAATCGGCCGCAGCATCAGCCGCCCATTCGAAGTCCGGCGCAGCCAGGAAGGCGCGCAGCGTCCAGTCGGCGTAATTGCGCCAGTCCGTAGCGAACCGGACATCGCCGCCGGGGCGCAGGATGCGCGAGAGCTCGGAGATGAAGGCGGGCTGGATCAGCCGGCGCTTGTGGTGACGCAGTTTCGGCCATGGGTCGGGAAAGAGGATCCAAACGCGCCCTAGGCCGCCGTCGGGAAGGCGCGCGATGACGTCGCGCGCATCTCCTTGGTGGAGGCGGACGTTGGCAAGGCCTGCCTCCTCGACGTCGCGCAGGCAGGCCGAGAAGCCATTGACGAACGGTTCGACGCCGATGACGCCCCACTCGGGGCGTGATGTGGCCTGCCCGACCAAATGCTCGCCCGCGCCAAAGCCGATTTCGAGCGCCGCAGGCCGGCCTTGGAACATCGCGGCCAAGTCCAGGGGGCGATCGAGATCGAGCCCGACGGCGGGGGCGAAGTCGCGCAGGACCCGCGCCTGCGAAGGCTTGAGGCGGCGGCCTTTGACGCGGCCGAATGACCGCATCGGGCGGGCGATGGGTCCGTTCACATCCGACATCAGCCGCCAATCGCGCCGAACAGGTCGGCGGTCAAGGCTTCGGTCCGGTTGCGGGCGCCGCCGTTCCGATCAGGCGAGGCCGCGCAGGGCGTCGACGAGATCAGTCTTTTCCCAGCTGAACCCGCCGTCGGCGTCGGGCGTGCGGCCGAAATGGCCGTACGCCGCGGTGCGCGCGTAGATCGGGCGGTTCAGGTGCAAATGCTCGCGAATGGCGCGCGGGGTGCAGCCGCCCATGAGATCCGGCAGCGCCGCTTCGAGCTTGGCCGGATCAATCCGGTCAGACCCGTGCAGATCAACGTAGAAGCTCAACGGCCGCGACACGCCGATCGCATAGCTGATCTGGATCGTGCACTTGTCGGCCAGTCCGGCCGCCACGACGTTCTTGGCGAGGTACCGGCAGGCATAGGCGGCCGAGCGGTCGACCTTCGTCGGGTCCTTGCCCGAAAAGGCGCCGCCGCCGTGGGGCGCCGCGCCGCCGTAGGTGTCGACGATGATCTTGCGGCCGGTGAGGCCGGTGTCGCCGTCCGGGCCGCCGATCACGAAATTGCCGGTCGGATTGATGTGGAAGATCGTCTTGTCGTCGACGAAACCGTCCGGAAAAACCTTGAGAATGTAAGGCTTGACGATCGCCGCAACGTCGGCGGGCGTGAGGCCTTCGGCGTGCTGGGTCGACAGGACGACTTCCTGCGCGCGCACCGGGCGACCGTTCTCATAGAGCAGCGTGACCTGGCTCTTGGCGTCGGGCTCGAGCTTCGGCTCGGCGCCGCTGTGGCGCGCTTCGGCCAGCGCCTTCAGGATGTTGTGGCTGTATTGCAAGGTGGCCGGCATGAGCTCGGGCGTCTCGTTCGTCGCATAGCCGAACATGATGCCCTGGTCGCCCGCGCCCTCGTCCTTGTTCGAGGTCGCGTCCACGCCGATGGCGATGTCCACGGATTGCGGGTGCAGAAAGCAATCGTAATGGGCCGTCGCCCAATGGAAGCCCTTCTGGTGGTAGCCGATGTCGCGCACCGCGGCGCGAACCTGGTCTTCGAGGCCGTCGATGAGGGCTTTGATCTTGTCGTCGGATGTGCGGACTTCGCCGGCCAGAATGATCCGCTGGGTCGTGACCAGCGTTTCGCAGGCCACGCGCGCGACCGGGTCCTGGCTCAGGAACGCGTCGACGACGGTATCGGAAATCCGGTCGGCCACCTTGTCGGGATGGCCTTCGGAGACGCTTTCGCTGGTGAAGACGTAGGATTGCCGGCGCACGAGGTCGCTCCCTGAACTGAAGGCTTGACCATATAAAGATATCTTTATGTCCGCAAGACTGGTGGGCGGCGGGCCGGGGCGTGTTTGGCGGGCGCCATCGGAAGGCGTCCTCGTCCTGGCCCGCGCGGCGAGCCTTTGCCGACGCCTCGGTTGGCGACTTTGGGGTCGCCTGTTCCAGTTTGGACCCAAGCGGCGACGCCAGGACCATTGGCCCTGACGCGAGCCCCCTACCTCTCCGTCATTCCGGGGCGGCCAAAGGCCGAAGCCGGAACCCAGGCGGCTCGGCGCCGCCGGGCGCCTCATTCTCTCAGTCGGTTAAACATTTGCGTGGTTTTCCGCCCGCCTCGAAACGCGAGCGCGCCGTTCTCCGAGGATTGAGCCCAGCCTCCTTGGTTCCGGGTTCGCGCGCTGAGCGCCCCGGAATGACAGTGGGGGGATAGGCGCACTCGTCCATCCCCGGCGATTTCCTGCCCCTGCCTGGCAATGCAGCGAACGGCAGGGTCGCTCCATTCCGGTCGTCGGCGGCAGCCGCCAGCGACGGCAACACCTGGCCCATTGCTGCCGACCCGCATCCTTTTGCAAGCGGCCTTAGTTGGACGCATTTCGGTCACTGGAAATGCAATCGAGCATACTGCCAACGTTTGCATAAGCTCTTTGCTTGCGCCTGCAGCTTCGTCAGTCATCTGAATATCCA
>JBMOIB010000069.1:0-15609 GCA_049317545.1 Caulobacterales bacterium
GCAGGACGATGACGACGGCGTCGGCGGCGCTCTCGAAGACCTATGCCTTCGACGGAATCGGCCGGCTGACGTCGCTGACGCTCAATCTGTCCGGCACGGCCGACGACGTCGCCTGGACCTACGCCTATAATCCAGCGAGCCAGGTGACGTCTCTGACGGCGAGCAATACGAGCTACGACGATCGCGAAACGGCCGCGAGCACGGTGGACCGCACCTATGACGGCCTCAACCGGGACGCCTCGATCGTTGCGGTTGCGGGCGGCTACGACGCCAATGGCAACCTCGCCAATGAGGGCGCCGGCGGCCGGGCGATGGTGTACGACCTCGACAACCGCCTGATCTCGGTGATCGGGACGGGGGCCAATCTGCGCCTGGAGTATGACGCCGAGGGCCGCCTTGGGCGGGTGTCCAGCAACGGCGGCACGAGCTGGTCGAGCTACCTCTATGACGGGGTGAACCTTATCGGGGAGTACGATACGACCGGCGCGCTCGTTCGCCGCTACCTACATGGTCCGGGGACGGACGAACCGCTGGTGCAATTTGCGGGCACCCAGGTGGCGAGCTGGTCGTATTTCATGGCCAACACCCAGGGCAGCGTGATGGCGCTGACGAGCCAAGCGGGCGTCGTGAGCGAGCGCTACCGCTACGGGCCCTTCGGCGAGCCGAAGGATCCCACGAGCTTCGCCGCCGGCTCCTGGACGGGATCGCGCTTCCGCTACACCGGCCAGACGACCCTGCCCGAGGCCAAGCTGTATCACTACAAGGCCCGGGTGTATGATCCCATCTATGGGCGGTTTCTGCAGACAGATCCGGTTGGGACCGGCGATGATTTGAATCTATACGCGTATGTCGGGAATGATCCGGTGAACCGGGTGGATCCGACGGGGCTGGCGTCTTCGCTCGCCGGGTGCGGTTCTCGGGTCGGCGATGCCGCAAACTGCACGTCGGTTCAAATCACGCCTGAGGACAAACCGGACACCGGCCAGCAGCGTGCTCGTCGATTTGAAACGATCGATGATCAAGCCAATCGCGTCGCCAGCGTAACGAACCCAGCGCAGAATGAGCTTTTGGGAATCGCGTTTGAGGAGACGCTGCCCAAATCGATTTCGATTTTCGCTGCGGTTTGGGCTCCGGGTGCGAAGCTTCTGATTGCTGAAGCTCGATTGGGGAAAGGCCTTTTTGAGTCTGTTACAGGTCGTCTCGCCAATGTCACAATTGCGGGTAGTCGGGTGCCGAACTTTGCTACGCGAGCTAATTCCGCCGAGGTTGTAGCCAAGCTCGAAGCCGCGGGCGCTAAGCTGACTTACACAGCGTCTAACGGCGTCCGACAATTCACCGATTCAGCAGGTAACCGATACATTATTAGGTTAGACAAGCCGACGGTGGAAATTTTACGACCGAATGACGGACGTGCGGCCGTAAAGATAAGAACCGAGGATCCAAGGGGGCCATAATGTATTTGCCGGACCAGATCGCAGCTAATGCCGCGCTTCGATTAAGAGTCGAGAACTGGTGCGATGAAGTGTTTTTTTCGAATGTGGCGTACCCTCATGCGGTTTTTCGCTGGCGGAACCCAATTGGGCTTTTTTCGGATTTTGAATTTGGGCTTGAAGAGTTTGCAAGCGCGGTCGGCGCTATAGCTACACACTATGGGGAGAATGAACTTTTCCTGACAATCGATCAAAGTGACGACGACGATCGCGTTAATGTTTTGAATTTGCCTTGGCGGTTCCTTGCAAATCCGAATGAAATATCAGCGTTGCCTGAAGTAGTAGCCCGTTGGCCTGATAGCAAACAACATCTACCTACCGCGGTTCTAGCGCGTCGGTTTCGATGGGTGGGTTCTTCCCGTTTGTGGGGTGCGTATGGAGAGAGGCCGCACGAATGCGTGTTTGCATTCTCTCCTAATCACCCCCCGCCCGACTTGGATGGAGTAAACTTCCTCGCATCTTCCGCTGAGGTCATTGAGTTGATCGAGATGAGGGAGCCAGACAAGTCGCTTGCCGCAGCCGAATTCGCAAACATCCAAGCGGCCTTCAAATGATCGCGCGAACAGGGCTATGAAATCAGACTGAATAAGCGGTGACGACCGGGAGCACTGGGCCGGGATAGTAGGACCGGACCTGTGACGGCCTCAACCGGGACGCCTCGATCGTTGCGGTTGCGGGCGGCTACGATTCCAACGGCAACCTCGCCAACGAGGGCGCTGGCGGACGGGCGATGGTCTATGACCTCGACAACCGCCTGATCTCGGTGATCGGGACGGGGGCGAACCTGCGCCTGGAGTATGACGCCGAGGGCCGCCTTGGGCGGGTGTCCAGCAACGGCGGCACGAGCTGGTCGAGCTACCTCTATGACGGGGTGAACCTTATCGGGGAGTACGATACGACCGGCGCGCTCGTTCGCCGCTACCTACATGGTCCGGGGACGGACGAACCGCTGGTGCAATTTGCGGGCACCCAGGTGGCGAGCTGGTCGTATTTCATGGCCAACACCCAGGGCAGCGTGATGGCGCTGACGAGCCAAGCGGGCGTCGTGAGCGAGCGCTACCGCTATGGGCCATTTGGCGAGCCGAAGGATCCCACGAGCTTCGCCGCTGGCTCTTGGACCGGCTCGCGCTTTCGCTACACCGGACAGACGACGCTGCCCGAGGCCAAGCTGTATCACTACAAGGCCCGGGTGTATGATCCGATCTATGGGAGGTTTTTGCAGACCGATCCCATCGGGACCGAGGATGATCTGAACCTTTATGCCTATGTCGGGAATGATCCGGTGAACCGGGTGGATCCGACGGGGCTCGCCGGGTGCGGTTCTCGGGTTGGCGATGCCGCGAACTGCACGTCGGTTCAGATCACGCCTGAGACCAACACCACCACCGGCCAGCAGCGCGCTCGTCGATTTGAAACGATGAATGTTCAAGCTGATCGCGTCGCCAGCATAACGAATCCAGCGCAGATCGAGTTTGCGGGAATTGCGATTAAGGAGACGCTGCCCAAATCGATTTCGATTTTGGCTGCGGTTTGGGCTCCGGGTGGGAAGCTCCTGATTGCTGAAGCTCGATTGGGGAAAGGCCTTTTTGAGTCTGTTGCGGGTCGTCTCGCAAACGTTACTAACCCGCGTTCAGTAGCTAATTTTGCCACGCGATCTACTTCCGCCGAAGTTAGGGCGAACCTAGAGGGTGCGGGCGCTAGACTAACTTCCGAATCTTCTAGTGGTGTTCGAGAATTCACCGATGCTGCAGGAAACCGCTATGTTTTCCGGCAAGACAAGCCAACAGTTGAGATCTGGCGACCGGCTGACGAGCGTGCGGCAGTCAAGATTCGAACCGATGATCCAAGGGGGCCATAATGCATTTACCTGACCAGATTTTGGCCGATTCTGCGCTTCGGGTTAGAGTCGAGGCATGGAACGATGAGGTGTTTTGTTCGAACGTGACCTACCCTCGTGAAGTCTTTCGATGGCGGAACCCAATTGGGCTGTTTGCGGAGTTCGATTTTGGACTTGGCGATTTCGCGAGCGCGGTCAGCATCATAGCGAAGCATTATGGCGAGACCGAAGTTTGCTTGACTATTGATCAGAGTGAAGATGACGAACGACTCAATGTGCTGAACTTACCGTGGCGGTTTCTGGCAAGTTTGGATGAAGTGTCAGCATTGCAAAAAGCTGTAGCGCGTTGGCCTGCGAGCAAACGTCTCATTGCAACTGCGGCTTTAACAAATCAGTTCCGATGGGTAGGGTCTTCCCGTTTGTGGGGAGGGTTTGGCGAAAGGCCCCATGAATGCGTGTTCGCATTTTCTCCTCATAGGCCGCCGCCTGACTTGAATGGAATACGCTTCCTCGCATCTTCCGAAGAGGTCATTGAGTTGATCGAGATGAGGGAGCCAGACAAGTCGCTTGCCGCAGCCGAATTCGCAAACATCCAGACGGCGTTCAAATGATCGCGCGAACATGGTTACGAAATCAGACTGAATAAGCGTTGACGACCGGGAACTATGGGCCCTTGACCGGGGGCCAATCGGCGCCTGGAGTACGACGCCGATGGCCGCCTCGGACGGGCTTCCATCACCGGCGGCACGAACTGGTCGACTTACCTCTACGACAGCGTGAACATCATCGTGAAAGCCGACAAAGCAAATTTGCACCGGCAGCCGGATCGCGAGGGACTCATGCTGAGTGTGGCTAACGTAATTGGTTCGCGAACGCCGTATTTTTCTCACTTGATTGAGCCCGCGCTCCCCGAGTTCCTCGAGACAGCCACATGCATCTATTTCGATGGAGTCGCGCCAGAATTCCGGGCTTTGGGGATGCTCGATCTGGTCGAAAATTGGTTCGCGAAGTACGAGAGCAAACCGAAGGTTGTGCTCGTCGCGTCCGCGGGGAAGTCGCCGCGCTACACCCTCAAGTCGATGCGTTCGGCGGCGGAGAATGACGCTGCCTTTCGCGGGTCCTTTGATACGATTCAGTTCTTTCCGAAAGGCAGGACGACCATCGATGATACGTGGCGGCCCTCAGTCTATTTCGCGTTTGCGCGAGAACGACAGCAATCGGCATTCTTCTGCGTGAACAGAGTGCTCAATTCAGACGCCCTTTGGTCGCTACTGCAGCAAGGCCACGAGCTCTTCAGAGCTTGCGCCACATACGGATTCTGGTTTCCCGAGCGGTTCTCGCCCCTTGGCTATTACTGGGGAATTTCGGTTGAACCGGGCCGCCGCCACGGTGCTTGGGGCAAGCAAGAATCTCGGCGCCTTTCGCATTGGCGTGACAATACGTCGATCGGAATATCTAGCGACGGTGGGCGGCGCTTCTTTGGCGCTTGCGACGGGTACGTCCGCGACGCTTATCCACTAATGCTCCTGAGCCGGAAACATGTCATGAGGCGCGTCGGGAGGTCGACGCTCGCCGGGGCGATCGAGGAGCAAAATTTGGGTTCGCTCACCAAGGAAGGTGAGAAGTTCTTGTGGCGGATTCCGACCGAGAAACTGGCCGATGCTCAGAAGATGTTAGACGGTAGCGACGTCAGTTTGTCGGGGAGAAGGTTTGAGTAACTCTAACGAGTTGGGAGGCATCGCGCGCTTCCTTGCGAATGGCGCGACGAGTTGCCCGACCTGCCGGTATCGATGCTAAATGCCGTCGTCTGGCCAAATACAGAACGTTACTGGTGCGTCCAACTAGGTATCGGTTCGAAGGGGTGCCGCTTAAATTTGCATTCAATTTATATTGTGCGCCAGCATCTCCTGAACCTTGCGCCCCTTTGGATTGCCTATTCGCGCGCCTTCGAGGCGGGAAACCTGATGCGAACGTTCGCTTGCGCAGTCGCCATGGGGTAGGGGCCACAGGCAGCCAATGCGCGTAGAGCTTCGGCTTCCGCCCCCAATCTTGCCTGACCTATAGATCCGCCGGCGCTGCGTCGGATGACCGGCGGCGAAGCAATCTGCCCTTCGGCAGTGAAGCTTACGTCAAGCTCGACTTCGCTCGTAGCGATTTCACGCCAGCAGGGGGCGATTGCGGCCCACAGGTCAGCGGTCTGTGCGCCGGCTGATTGCAATCCAACACCCTCTTCGGCCAACGCTGAATCGAGCGATTGCCGCCGGGGCGAACTGGTCCGTCGGTCAACCAGGGACATTGAAGATGGAGTTTCCGCTCTTTTGACTGTCTGAGATGCCTTCGTCGTCTGAGCCTCAGCGTCTTTCGCAATGCCAGTAACAACCGCTACGCTAACGCCCTTCGAGGCCCCGGCCTGCATCGTGGTTTTGGGCTCGAGATCTGCGTCGATCGACATCGCAACCGATAGCACGGCAACGTGAACTACGATTGCCGAGATAGCGACGCTAAGAGTTCGCAAGGAGTGCCACCTGGTTTCCAGGAGCGATCCGGCACCGCGGCGCCCAGGCCCCCAAATGAAAACCGGCCATATTTGTCTTGTCCAGGTCATGTTCGCCCGTGATATTCGGCCTGTTTTTGGGTGTGGGTATAGCATGGCCGTCGACCAGGTCGGAGGCAGAGCTCGAAAGGTTGGCGCTGAACCCGCGCGCAATCGCGGGTTCGTTGTGCTGGATGCCTTGTTCGCGGTCGTGGTCGCCTCGCTCGCCGTGGCGATCTGCCTGGAAACCCTGCGTCTCGGACGTGGCTTTGGGAAGCGCGCAGAGGAGCAGCGTCGCGCCGCGGCTGAGCTCGAAATCGCGATGCTTCTCGACGCGCGGCCGGGGGTGAAAAGCTACACTGTCGTCCGGGGCTTCGAGAGGCGCGTCAGCGTGATTGAAGAAGCCTATCGAGGGCGCAAGGTGTGCCGCGTCAGGGTCGATGTCCAAGGCGGCGGCGACCGTCGCACCTATTCTGTCGAGGGAGTGCGCTGGTGTTCAAGGCCTCCCACGTGAAAAAATCGTCCGCGTCAAGAACAAGCTCTCGCTCAAGGATGCGCGTGCGTTTGACGCATGATGATGGATTCAGCCTGATCGAGGCCGTGTGCGCTCTTGCGATCATCAGCATGGCGTTCGCTGTGCTGTTCCAAACGGCCGGATTGCTCCGCGAACGACAATTAGCCGGCGCCAAGCGGCGCCAGGCGCAGGCCGAGGTCGAGCGGTCAGTCCGCGATCTGCAGACCTTTTTGCGCGCCGCAGGTCCTCCTCATACCGCCCTGATCGAGGGGACGCCCAGAGAAATTGTTTCCGGCGAGACCGGACAATCGATCACAGCTCCGAGTAAGCTCGATTTCGGATATGTGGGCGCTGACGGCGTTGACGGGAATTGGACGGCGACTTCGGACCCTAAGAGGCTCCGAGGGGTCACCCTTAGCTCTGGGCCATCCGTCGTTGCGGTCGCCCGAGCGGCTGCCGAAGACGAGGGTACGTGCGAATTCGATCTTATTGATCGTGTTTGCCGATCGGTCGCGAGGCCCCGTCAATGACGGAGTATATTCGGCAAATCACGACGCCTGCGGCGTTGCCTTGGGTGCAGCGGCGCATGGCGCAGATCGAGGCGCGTGCGCTCTCCCCGATCGCTTTTTCAGACTCGGGTGAAATCGTCATCGATCTTCGTCGGCAAAAACCTTGGCGTCCGTTCGCGACGGCGACGTTCGCAGCAACCTATCGACGTTCAGGCGCTTCACCTGCGGTTTCGAACGACACAGCGATCGGTCAAAGGCGTACAGCGGCCGGGTTGGTCTGGGCGGCTGCTTTGCTGGCTTCGGGCGGGCTGATCGGGCTCTGTTTGTGGGCCCACGTCGACATGACACAGCAGCGGCGTAGCGCCGCCGACAGCCGGTTGCGAACGACGGAGATGAAAATCGCCAAAGACGCGAAAACCTTGGCGCAGTATCGGCGTGGTCTCGATACGGCGGAAATTTTGCGAAACGCAGATTTGCCGCGCGGCCGCCTGCGCGATGTCGCGCGCGCAATGAAGCGGTTCGGATCGGTCCGGAATCCCCAAGCTCAGATCCAAGCCTTTGTGTGGGAGGACGGTCGGGTATCCGTGGAGGTTCGAGGCCCAAAGGCGCCGGTTACGGAAGATCTGGGCCCTCGGTTCGTTCGCGAGGCCCGCCCGTTGTCGCCGAACGTTTGGCGTTGGTCGGAACAAATCGAGGGCGGCCAAGGGCGATTTCATGACCGATGAAACGCACTTCGCCTCTCTCGAGACGAAAGAGCGGACCACCGTGGGATGGGTGGGCCCATCCCGCGCGGGCCTGGTATTCGTCGCGGTCGTTTGGGCAGGGGTCCTCAGCCTGTCAATTTGGCTGGCGCACCCGCCCGACGCGAGTGCGCGACTCTCACACCTCAAGCGGGTGGTTGGCCAGGCTGAGCTTGATGCACCCAAGCCCACCGCGCCTTGGGAAGATCCAGCTGCGATCTGCAACGGGACGATTGATGACGTGGACGGGGCCATGCGCAGCGTCCTCGACACGGCAGGTCTTGCGCGATCGCACGTCGATGTTCGCGCAGAACCTCCTGGCGATCATCCGGGCTTTGAACGGTTCACGGTCGAGATTGTCGCCGAAGGCGCTTATCCCGGCATCATTCGCGCGCTCGTAGCTCTTGACGACGCACGCCCGACAATTTTCGTACGCCGCGTGACGTTGCGGACGATGCCCGAAGGCGTTGCACTCGGCATCGATGGGTCCGTGCTTTGTCGGGGAAATTCCGGAGCCGCCCCATGAATCCCTGGCTGCTCGTCGCAGGCGCTGTGTTCGGCGCCGTGTCCAGTCTGATCCTCGCTTTTTGTGAGCCAAACGCGGGAATAGAGCGAGCGGCAGAGAGGTATTTGAAGTCGGTCGGTCAAGCGGTCGCCGCATTGCCAAAACGTCCGACCACAGTGGATGCGACGCGATTGATTGATGCCCCCGTATTGAGCATAGCGGTCGATCCAAGCGCCCTGACGCCCATTGTTCTTTTGGGAACCGCCATAACGCCTGCTCGGCGGGCTGCGCTTGTCTCGGTGGCGGGGGCTCCTCCGCTGTGGCTCCAAATTGGAGATCATGTGCGCGACATGACGCTCGTTTCGTTGGACCACGCAACGGCATCGTTCGAGACGCCGTTCGGTGTTCGGACGGTCGCGCTCGCCGGAAGCCCGGACGGGTCACGCCCATGAAGGTTGCTGCTCGTCCCATCGCGTTTGCAGCGCTGCTCGGCCTGGCCATCTTTGCGATTGCCTTGCCATGTGCGGCTGCCGACCGCAAACCGCCGGCCGCCGAGGCCACGTATAGCTATGCCCTGCAGGACGTGGATATAGCGATGGCCGCGTCTGAAGTCCTGGGAGAAGGCCTCAACGTCGCCGTTACGACCGACCCAAGAGTGCAGGGACGGATGAGCTTCGTCGTCCAAGGTGTGTTGACCAAGAAGCAATTGCTTGCGGCGTTCGAAGCGGCTCTCGCAGCCCACAACGTCGTCGTCGTTCGCGACGGAGCGGGCCTTAAGCTCCAGCCTCGAGATGGCGTACAGACCGCCGTCCCGCTTCAGGAAGGTCTGGGGGGAGAGAGCGTCGGCTATCAGGTTCGAGCGGTTCCCCTCCGGTTTGGCTCAGCAAGCGAAATTGCCAAAGCGCTGGGAGCAGTTTCTCGGGAAAGCCTCGTGCTGTTTCAAAGCGACGAACTTGGCTTGATCGTGGTCGCCGGCACGAGCGACGAGCTGGCCGCGGCGCAGAAGGCGATCGACATCTTTGACCAGGATGGGCTGGCGGAGGCGCGGATTCGGTATGTGCCGATCGTATCTGCGGACGTGATGGCCGTCGCAACCGATCTTGAACGCCTTCTCGCTCAGGCGCGGGCGCGTGATATCCGGATTGCGCCGATGCGGCGTCTCAACGGCCTCTTCATCCTTGCTCGAACGCCAGAAGCCCTTGCGCGCACGGTCGAGCTTGCTTCGAGACTCGACCGGCCAAGTGGCGACCTTGCCCTCAAATTGGAGATCTACCGACCGCAAGGCGGCTCGGTCGACGTGCTGGCGCGCCATTTGTCTCGCATCCTGGGCATATCCAGCGCTGTCGAGAACGGGGCCGCCATCGACGATCGCGATCGCGCAACGGCGGACGCGCCCGATCCGATAAGCGTTGAAGCCCCGTCGGCCGGCAGCGATGCGCGTCGGCGCTCTGTCCCGCAGGCCGATGCGGGGGCGGCTAAGGCGGCTTCCGACAGCGCGCGCATCACCCGGATCGTCGCGGATCGCGAGACCAATACGTTGCTGATATACGCTCCGGAAGCCATGCGCGTGCACATCCTCTCGCTATTGGCGAGTCTGGACCAGCCGCCGCTGCAGGTCTACCTCGACGCCTCGATTGTGGAAGTCACCTTGAATGATGACACCAGCCTTGGGGTCGATTGGAAACTGATCCGGGGCGCTGGCGCAATGTCGGTTTTCAGCGGGGCGTCAACAAGCTTTCCCACGCTCGCGCCTGGCACGACGGTCACGTACCTTCGCGGCGGGGTAAAGGCGGCGGTGACGGCGTTGTCGGCGCAGTCCAAGGTCGTCATTCTCTCCAACCCTCAATTGATCACTAGGGATAATCGCGAGGCGATTCTCAAAATCGGCGACCTGGTGCCTGTCATCACGCAGTCCGCGCAGGGAACGGCCACAGCGAACGCCGTAGTCCTCAATTCGATCAGCTATCGTGACACGGGCGTCATCGTGCGGGTCACGCCTCGCATCTTGTCGAACAGGCAGATTGCGCTCGAACTCGAGCAAGAAGTGAGTTCAGTTCGCAAGACCCAGACATCGGGGATCGATTCACCGACATTCAGCCAACGTCAGATCCGCAGCCAGCTCGTCGTCCCCGAAGGCGTCGTCATCGCTCTAGGCGGGCTTATCTCGTCATCAAAAACGAGTACGCAATCGGGACCTCCATTTTTGAGCCGGGTGCCGATCGTGAAGTATGCTGCTGGCGCGACCAAGCGCGCTGGCGATCGCACGGAGCTGGTGGTGCTTTTGGAGGCGCGCATCGTCGACGCGACATCTCAGTTCGACGTGATCTGGAAACGCCTCGCCGCCGACATGACCGATCTGTCTCGCACCGGTTTGCTCCGTGCGCGGTGAGGCTCGACCCGGGACGGCAGGCTATGCCGCGATGAGCGCGCTCATCTTATGCGCGTGTGTGTCCGTGATCGCGGCTGCGCTCACGAACGCCGCCCGTGCTGATTACCGCCGCGCCGTTCGAGACCTCGAGCTTATGCGTCTCGACGAGGTGCTCTATGAGGCCGCTGTCAAAGCAGCAATCGATCTAGAAGAGGCTCCGGCGGGTGTTCGCTCACGGGCTGAGCTCGGCGTTCAAGGACGTTCCGTCAAACTCCGTCTTGAGAGTGAGGCGGCGAAATGGCCGATTAGCACCGCTCCCGCGAAGCTTACTGACCGCATTCTGCGATCCCGCGCTGCAAACGTTTCGCTCTCCGAGGTCCAGGCTGGCCTCGCATCGGCGTCTCCGGTGCGTCACGCCGGGCGCGTGCCGGACTTGGCGCCGACGGATTGTTTGCGCAGTCTGGTATCGCCGTTCGGGCGTGCATCGTTTGACGATGCTACAGCCCCTGACCAAGCCCAGATTGACGGCAATGCGCGGAAAGACGGCGAAATCTGGCGAATCGTTGCTGAAAGCGGCGCTCGTCGCCGCGAGCTCTATGTCCGGTTTGTCGGGGATCCAAGTCGCGTGTTTTCTGTCATTTCCGACGAGCGCCAATCCGGCGCAGGCGAGGCCACATGCGTCGAATGAGGCACAACCAAGCTGGCTACACGCTGACTGAAATGTTGGTCGTCATCGTCATCATTTCATTGATTGCGGCCGTCATGACGCCTGCTTTGCTGAGCCAGTTGTCTCGGGCGCGCGCGAAAGCTGCGCGCCTGCAACTGGACACTGTTGCCGAGGCGCTCGTGCTCTACCGCGATGATACGGGGCGGTTTCCCAGCAGCGCAGAAGGTCTGAATGCCCTCTTGGTTAATCCGGCCCTGGATGGTTGGATGGGCCCCTACGTCAAATCGAAGCGCTCGATCGAGGATCCCTGGGGGCGGCCCTTGCGCCTGAGCGCGAACGGCGCGGCCTTGACGCTGGGAACCCTAGGCGCGGACGGCTTAGCGGGTGGCGATGGCGCTGACGCAGATCTTGAAGTCGAGGTGAAATAGGTGTCCTCGACGGTTGCTTTGGCGGCTATCGGCGCCATTGCAGGCGCGGTGTTTGGTGCGTTTGCTGCGACCGTGGCCGTGCGGGCGTCATCGGGCGAGACGGCGCTCTTCGGCCAATCCAGATGCGATGCGTGTGCGAAGCCTTTGGCGGCGCACGAGACAGTCCCAGTCGTCAGCTTTCTGCTCCACTTCGGCCGATGCCGCGCGTGCGGCGCGGCAATCCCGCGATTGCACATCGTGGGCGAATTCGGCGGCGCTGTTCTGGGCGCTGGCGTGCTCGGAACCCAGGCCTGGCCAAACGTCGTGTGGATCGCTGGTCTGGTTGCCTCTGTTTGGACGCTGTGCCTGATGGATTGGTCTGTCCACCGGCTTCCTGATCCCCTGGTGGCGCTGACTGGGCTCTTTGCAGCCCTGCTGGCCGTACGCGCCGGTACACTGATGCTCAACGCGGCAATCGCTGGCGTCTTTGTCGTGGCCGTTTGGGCGGCGCTGCGCATTTTGGAACACCGTCGCGGTCGGATGTTGATGGGACGCGGGGATCTCAAACTCATGGCCGCCCTTGGCGTTGGACTAGGGCCGGCATTGCCGTCAGCCGTCGGCGTCGCTGCGTGCGGAGCTTTGGCGGTCGCACTTGTTGGCGGTCGCGCGGCACGAACAGAGCCACGCGCTTTTGGTCCCTGGCTGGCGCTTGGCGCTTTAGTGGCGGAAGTAGGCACGTGAGCGGCCGGCGCGAAGACGCCATAGCGTGGCTCGTTTCGACCGGACGCGTGCGCGCCGAAGCGCTCACCCGTGCGACGACGCTCGCAAGACGCTCGGGCCGCGATGTCGCCGACATTCTCTCCTCGCTGGGCGAACTCGTCGAAGCAGACCTAGCTCGTGCTCTCTCTCACGCGTCGGGTTGGCCGCTGTGGGATCCTTCCGAGATCCCTATGCGCAATGATGAGGCCGCCAAGGGGTTTTCCGCCGACTTTCTCCGCCGCGTTCAAGCCGCGCCGCTTGGTCTCGTCGGCGACCGTCTGTGCGTTGCGATTTGTGATCCGTTTGACGACGACGCCATTACCGGACTTCGGTTTGGAGCCGGGCGTGAGCTTGAGTTGCGGGTCGTGACACGGGAGCAAATCCGCGAAGCTCTCGGAATCGTCGGCGCCGCTTCCGAAGCCGCGGAGCGGGATGAGGATGTCGACGATCTGCGCCTCGAACGTGATCTGGCGCTTGTCGAGGATCGATCGGTCGAGGGACGCGCTGTCGACCTGGTGCAGCAGGCGTTCGCGATCGCTGTCGAACGTGGCGCCTCTGACATTCATTTCGAGCCGCGTCGCCTTGATTTTCAGGTGCGGCTGCGAATCGACGGCAGATTGATCGACTTCATGACGACCTCGCCGGATTTGGCCGGTCCCTGCGTGTCGCGCATCAAGATACTCTCAAATCTCGATGTGGGAGAGCGCCGATTGCCGCAAGACGGGCGGGCGGCTTTCGTGACCGCGGGACGCCGGGTCGACGTTCGGGTAGCGACGGCCCCGACAGTATATGGCGAAACGGCCGTATTGCGTCTGCTCGATCATCGACGTGCGCCGCAGTCGATCCATGAGCTTGGATTTTCTGCACCGCTTGAAGCACTGCTCCGCCGCGCAGTTGCCTGTCCGCATGGCCTCTTTCTTGTCACAGGGCCTACGGGGTCGGGCAAAACCACGACGCTCTATGCGATTCTGGCTGCTCTACAGGGCTCAGGAAAAAAGATCCTGAGCGTCGAAGACCCGGTCGAGCGCCACTTCGATCATGTGGCGCAAACTCAAGTGCACCCACAGATCGGCCTGGACTTCGCGGCCTGCCTGCGGGCCTTTCTGCGTCATGATCCTGACGTCGTCCTCGTGGGGGAGATTCGTGACGCGGCGACAGCCGCCATTGCGCTCCAAGCGGCAATGACGGGCCATCTCGTGCTCGCGTCCCTGCACGCCAATACCTCGTTGGCGGTGGCGCCACGCCTGGTGCAGATGGGGGTTGTTCCCTACCAGCTTGCGGCCGCTCTCAAGGGCGCCCTGGCGCAGCGGCTCGTGCGCAAGCTTTGCGACGATTGCAAGGTCGAGATTGCGCCGGATGCCAACCTTGCAGGCATCGCACGCCGGATTGGCGGCGAGGCGCCTTCACGGGCCTTTGCGGCGCGCGGGTGCATCGCCTGTCGCGGGCTGGGATTCTCAGGTCGCCTGGCGGTTGCTGAAGGGTTTTGGGCCGATCCGAGCCTTTTGGCGCTGGTTGGCGACGGGGCGACCTTGCAGACGTTGGAAGATCACGGGCGAGCGCATGGGTTCGCCACGTTGGCGCAAGACGGTTTGCGGCTCATCGATGCAGGTTTCACGACGGTCGATGAATTGCTTGGCATTGCTGAAACGGTGTGACGATGCCGACGTTTCGATACGAAGCGCGCGACGCGCAAGGGCGAACGCGAAGCGGCGTGTTGCAAGCGCGCGACCAGGCGCAGGCGTTCTTGCAGCTGCGCGACCAGGCGCTTTGGCCGACGGCGCTGGATCCGAGCGCAGACGCGCCAATTTCCGCAAGCGCGGGCAAACGGCCGGCATTTAGTCGCTCGGCCGACACCGATGAATGGCTCGAAGATTTGTTACGCGCTTTGGCTGCGCTTCTGGCGTCCGGCGTCGATATGCGAACGGCAATCGCCGTCGTCGACGATGGCGATCCGCGGCTTGCCGAAATGGGGCAGTCTCTAGTCCGGGGCGCGACTGTGGAAGCGGCTCTCGAGCCCATGTTCGTTCGCCCGGGCAGACGACACCTGACAGCGTTTGTCGCCGCCGGGGCGCAGGGAGGGGATCTGCCGTCCGGGTTAGTGTCCGCCGCCGATGCGCTGCACGCGCGGAGGACCATCCAATCGAAGCTCATCGAAACCCTGAGCTATCCCGCGTTCGTGTTCGTCAGCGCGATGGGTGCGCTCGCCGCCATACTTTTGGTCGTGACCCCTGCGATCGCGCCATTGATCGAAGATGCACGGGCAGCGCCGCCACTGCCGTTTCGCATCGCTCTCGTGGCAAGCGCGCTCCTGACTTCCTATGGCGCACCCGTCGGCGTGGGGCTCGCGGCGGCGGCGCTTGGACTTGTGGTTTTGTATCAATTGGGCCCGCTGCGGCCGCCCCTGGACGCCTGGTTGCTTGATGGTCCTCTGCATGGCTTTGCGCGTGGCTTCGTCTTTGGCGGCTACGCGCGCGTCCTTGGCGAGATGATTGAACGCAAAGTTCCGATGACGGAGGCCTTGCGTCTCGCGCAGCGCACCGTGGCGAACACGGCGGCGCGCAAACGTCTCGATGCAACGCTCGCGCAGGTGCAGCGGGGCGTTCCGCTTGGTCAGGCGCTGCGCCGCTTGCGAGGATTTCCGCTTGCCATCGTTCGGCTGTGTGACGTGGGCGAGGCGACCGGCCGGCTTGGTCAGATGCTTGGTCAAGCCGGCCGACGCCAAGAAATGGCCACCCTTGAGCGGATCGATCGCGCGGCAAAGATCGTCGGTCCCGCGCTCATTCTCGCGCTTGGCGCTCTGGTCGGCGCGCTTATGGCTGGCGTTCTGTCGGCGCTGACAGAAGTGGGTTCCATCGTTGGAGCCTAAACATCAGGTTTTTCATCGTGGAGAGGCGTGGCGGAGAGGGGGCCTCGGCATGGCGAGGCCTGGCGCGCCGAACGCGCCAAGCTGCGCACGCAAGGCGCTGACACCGCGCCAGTACCGCCCCGAGGCGCACTCGAATTCGAACCGCTCGCCCATGCGCTGACGACGGGCGCGCGCACCGTTGAACGCGCCCT
This sequence comes from Caulobacterales bacterium, assembly GCA_049317545.1. Lineage (GTDB taxonomy): Bacteria > Pseudomonadota > Alphaproteobacteria > Caulobacterales > Aquidulcibacteraceae > REEB506. Next base: position 15,387 of record JBMOIB010000069.1, read on the forward strand.
GGGCACTCAGGAGCCGCAAACCGAGATTACCGGCGAAGGCGTGCGCAACGGCATAGCCATCGCCGCCGCGCTGCTGATGAAGACGCTGCTGACCTTTGGGCAGTTCATCGGCCTGGAGCGCGCCCGGCAACCCGCCCCGCGGTCAACGACAAGTGCGCGCGAGGAGAGGGAGCCCACGCATGTTGCACCACCACCGCCGCTGCGCCCCATGCCCGCCCTTTCC
>JBMOIB010000070.1:0-15369 GCA_049317545.1 Caulobacterales bacterium
CTGGCGCGTCGCGGCTATGATCCGGCCTATGGCGCACGTCCGCTCAAGCGCGTGATCCAGCGCGACATCCAGGACCCGCTCGCGCGGCTCATCCTGGAAGGGCGATTGAAGGACGGCGACCGGGCGGACGTCGGCTTCGACGGCAACGACTTCCTGTTCAATGGCGATGTCGGACGAAAGGCGGCGTAACGCAGCCTTGTTTCATTCGAACGGGCGCGCGCCGTCCGGGAGGACGCGGGGGCGTATCAGGCCGCGGCGCGCCGCCAGGCCGAATTGCGGCGATAGAGACCGCGGCGCTCGGGGTTGGTCGCGAACGCGTCCGTGATGCCGAGCGTGGTCTCGGCGGCGCCAAGGAACAGGACGCCGTCCTCGGCCATGCTGCCGGCGATCATTTCGAGCGTCCGCCGTTTGGCGTCGCCCTCGAAATAGATCAGCACGTTGCGGCAGAAGACGATGTCGAACCGGCCAAGCGCGCGCGGATCTTCGAGGAGGTTGTGGCGCTGGTACCGCACCATCGAGCGGGTCCGCTCGTTCAGCCGCCACAAATCTCCGGCCTTTTCGAAATGCTTGACCAGCATCTGCACCGGCAGGCCGCGCTGCACTTCGAACTGGCTGTAGAGGCCGGCGCGCGCCTTCTCCATGATCCGTTCGGAGATGTCGGTCGCTACGATTTCGACGTCGCCGATCTTGCCGACCGCGCGCAACTCCTGGACGATCATGGCGAGCGAATAGGGTTCTTGTCCGGTCGAGCAGGCGGCGCACCAGACGCGCAGCTTCGCGCCAGCCGGGCGGGCCTTCAGGAGTTCTGGCACCGCAACGTCGCGGAACTGGTCGAACGGCGCCTTGTCCCGGAAGAAGAAGGTCTCGTTTGTCGTGAGCGCGTCGGCGATCACCCACAAGAGCCGGTCATCGCGGCGCACGCGCACCGCCGAGATCAACTCGAGCACCGAGGTGAAGCCCTCCTTGCGGGCGATTGGCGCGAGCCTCGTTTCGAGCAGGTAGGATTTGTCCGAGGTCAGAACGAGCCCCGACCGCGCCCGGATTTCGCGCGCGATGAACTGGAACTCGTGTTCGGGCAGGGCGTTCATAGCGTGCGACCTTCGGCGTAAGCCAGGAGAGTGGGGCCAATCTGTTCGATCGGCTTTACGGCGCAGGCGAGGCCTGCGCTCACGACCGCGCCGGGCATGCCCCAGACGACGCTCGAAGCTTCGTCCTGCGCGATGACGGCGCCGCCACGTTCGACGATCGCTTCGGCGCCTTTGCGGCCGTCAGCGCCCATCCCAGTAAGCACCGCGGCGAGTACGCTCGGCCCGAATATCTCGGCCCCGGATCGGAACAGCGGATCGACCGCCGGGCGGCAGAAATTTTCCGGCGCGCCCTGGTCGAGCGCCGCGACGGTGGCGCCATGTCGACGCTGCAGGCGCAAGTGGAAGTCGCCTGGCGCGAGATAGACCGATCCCGGACGAATGGGCATGCCGTCCTTGGCTTCGAACACCGGCGCTTTCGACACGCGGCCGAGGTGTTCGGCGAGAATGGCCGTGAACATAGCGGGCATGTGCTGCACGATGACCACCGGCAGGCGCAAGCGCGGACCGATCGCGGCGACGAGGCGATTCAGCGCTTGCGGTCCGCCCGTGGAGCAGCCGATCAGGAGGATCTCGACAGGCTTGCGGGGGCCGGGGCGCGGCGCGCCGGCCGCAGCGGGACGCGCGGTCGTCGAAGTCGCTAATGGCGTCGGCTGGCCGGGACGCGGGGGCGTCGCCGCGCCTGGGCGGCGGCGTTGGCCGAGCGCGCGCACGCGCGTCACCAGATCGCGCTTGAAGTCCGCCGCGGCGGCCAACCGCGTCGTCTCGGGCTTTGGGAGGTAATCGGCGGCGCCGAGCGACAGCGCCCGAATGGTGATCTCGGCGTTGCGCTTGGTGAGGGTGGACGCCATGAGAATCTTGGCGTCTGGAGCAACGGCGAGGATCTGCGGGATGGCCCCGATTCCGTCGAGCTGCGGCATTTCAACGTCTAGAACAATGACGTCCGGCTTGAGCGATCCCGCCATGGTCACGGCGTCTTTACCGTTGACCGCCACGCCCGCAATGTCGATGCCCGGCTCTTCCTGAAGCCACCGCGTGATCAGGCCGCGCACGACGACGCTGTCGTCGACGACCAGGACGCGGATAGCGGCCGCGGACGGCGGCGGGGAGGGGGCCAGGCTTGCCAATGCTCAGATCAATCCGACTTCGGCGAATTTGGACTGGATGATCTCACCGTCGAACGGCTTCATGATGTATTCGTTGGCGCCGGCCTTGAGCGCCTCGGTGATGTGATCGACGTCGTTCTCCGTCGTGCAGAAAAGAACGACGGGACGCTCGCCGCCGCTTTCGCGGCGCAATTGGCGCAGGAACTCGATGCCGCTCATGACCGGCATGTTCCAGTCGAGCAGGATGGCGTCCGGCATCGTGCGCCGGCAGGCGTTGAGCGCTTCCAGGCCGTCTGCGGCTTCGTCGATCTGAAAACGCATGTCCTCGAGGATTCGGCGCGCGACTTTGCGGATCACCCGGCTATCGTCGACGACTAGGCAGCTTTTCATGGCGGGTCCTTCGGCAGGTCAAGCGGCAATGGATGGGACGGAGGGAGCGTCGAGCATGCGGGCGACCTCAAGCGCGACGAGCAGCCCCTTCGGCAGGCGGTAGACGCCACGCGCGACTTCTCGCCAGCGGTCGTCGAGATTTCCAGGCGGCTCTTCGCGGATGTCGCCATCGAGGCGCAGGACCTCGCCGACCGCGTCGACAATAAGACAATAGCTTTCGCCTTCGCGCTCGAGGCCGATCGCCATCGCGCCCGCATAGCCGCCCGCACGCGCCTGCATGCCGAGCCGCCGGCGCGCGTCGATCGCCGTGACGATGCGGCCGCGGAGATTCAAAAGACCGGCGACGTCAGCCCGCGCGCACGGCACCGGCGTGACGGCCTGGATCGCGAACACGTCGTGCACCTCGCTCACCTCGGCGCCGAACCAGCGGCCGTCGATCTGGAAGGTCACGTACTCGACGCCGCCGTCGCGCGGGCGTGCGGTTTCGGTGCTCATGCCGCATTCCCCCATGCGCGCTTGGCGTTCACCGCATAGTCGAGCGCAGCCAGCAATTGCGAGCGATCGGTTTTGCGGACGCAGTCTGTGAAGTTTTCAGCCTGGGCCGATGCGCCGGTGAGCGCGATGCGCGCGGCATCGCCCCAGACCGCGTCGGCGGCGACCTTTTCGGCGAACGAGGCGGCTGCGTGCGGGTTCGCATCGACGTCGGCGAGGATCGCGTCGAAGCGCGCGCCGGCTTCATGCAGCCGCCATGCGTCTTCCGGGCCCTGTGCGGCGGCGATTTCGTAACCCGCCGCTTGCAGGAGAGGGGTGAGCATGGTGCGCGAGAAGTCGCTGCTCTCGATCAAAAGGACGCGGCCGCGCTTCTTGGCGCCGCGCGCCCGCTGGGACCAATCCATCGCGGCGATTTCGACATAATAGCCGACGTCGATGATTTCGGTGGCCTTGCCGCGCACGAGCGCCGCGCCGATCACGCCGGGCCGATCGGCGGCGAGATCGAGCGTGAGGTCCTCATGAACGATGTCGACGATCTCGTCGACTGCGAGCCCGAACGGCTGGTCCCCGTGCGAGAACACCAGAACGGGCTGGCGGCCCTCGGTGCGGAACATGTGGTCGCCGCCCGCGTGGATGACCGGCATCAGGGCGCCGCGATACTGCATGACGGCGCGCCCGTCCGCGCGCTCGATCGCGCTTGGCTCGGCCTCTTCAAGGCGGGTGATCAGCATGAGCGGCGCGGCCTTCACGCCGCCGGAGCCGGCGCGGAACAGCAGCAGGCTCTGACGGCCTTCGCTCGCGGCGCTCGCAGCGTCAGCAGCGTTCGCCGCCTCGCCAACCTGTTGCGCCGAGCCCAGCGCATCGGCGAGGCCATTGGGGTCGAGAATGACGACGACCGAGCCGTTGCCGAGAATCGTCGCGCCCGACAGCAAAGCCGCGCCGCGCAAAAGCGTGGCGAGCGGCTTGACGACGATTTCTTCGGTGTCGTGAACTTCGTCGACCACGACGCCGAACCGCGTCGCGCCGACCTGCATGACGACGACGTAACGCGCACGCGCAGCGGCCGCATCGGAGGTCGCCAGTTTCAGCGCCTCGCCGAGATCCAGTAAGGGCAGGAGCTTTTCGCGCAGTCGCAGGACCGGCGTGCGGTTGATGGCGTCGATCTGGTGGTCGGCGCCGGGCCCAACGCGGACCAGCTCGAGCACCGACGTCTGCGGCATCGCAAAGCGCTGGCCGCCGGCGCCGAGGATCAGCGCCGAGACGATCGCCAGCGTCAGCGGAATCTTGATGCGGAAGGTCGTTCCCGCGCCTTCGGTCGATTGCAGTTCGATCGAACCGCCGATCACTTCGATGTTCGTCTTGACGACGTCCATGCCGACGCCGCGACCGGACAAATTGGTCACCTTGGCCGCCGTCGAGAAGCCGGGCGCGAAAATGAAGCGGTGGATCTGCTGATCCGTCAGGGCGGCGGCTTCGGCGGCGCCGACGAGGCCCTTTTCAATGGCTTTTTCGCGGATTCGGGCGGTGCTCAGCCCGGCGCCGTCGTCCTGCACCAAGATAATGATGTGGCCGCCCTCGTGGTGCGCGGACAAGCGGATCACGCCAGTGTCGGGCTTGCCCTTGGAGACGCGCACTTCGGGCGCCTCGACGCCGTGGTCGGCGGAGTTGCGCACCATGTGCGTGAGCGGATCCTTGATCAGTTCGAGGACCTGACGATCAAGCTCGGTCGCTTCGCCCTCCAGGCGAAGGTCGATGCGCTTGCCGGTGTCGCGGCAAATGTCGCGCACGATCCGCGGCAGTTTGCGCCACGCCGCGCCGACCGGCTGCATCCGCGTTTTCATCACGCGGTCCTGCAGGTCGGCGGTGATGTTGGAGAGTCGCTGGAGCGGCGCCTTGAATTCCGACTCGTTGAGGCCGCGCACCATCTGCAGCAGCTGGTTCCGCGTCAGGACGAGTTCGCTGACGGTGTTCATCAGTTCTTCGAGCACGTCGACGCTGACGCGAATGGTCTGCGAGGCCTGCTCGCGGCCGAGCTTCGCGCCGATGTCGTCGTCGTCGGCGTCGAGGTCGAGCCGCGGCGGAGGCGGCGGCGCGGGCGGCGGCGCTGCTGACGGCGGCGGCGCCTGCACCGGCGCCGGCTCAGCGGCGGTGTTTTGGAAGGCGGCTTCGAGTTCGGCGAGCGACACTTCTCCAGGTCGAAGGAAGCGCTGGAGGTCAGCGTCCCAGCGCTCGCCATTGGGGCCGACGGGATGCGCGGCGGGAGGCAGGGCGGCTGCAGCGGCGGGCGCGGCGAACTTGCCCTCTGCGGCCGCCTGCAGCCCCTCGATGATGGCGGAATCGTCGCCTGGGAGTTCGGCGCCGGCGGTTTCAAGCCCGACGAGGATCTCCTTGATCCGGTCGATCGAGCGCAGCACCAGCGTCACCGCCTCGGGCGTGACGGCCAAGGTCTTGTCGCGGAACTTGCCGAGCAGCGTCTCGCCTGCATGCGCGACGGCCTCCAGGCGGGGAAGGCCAAGGAAGCCGCAGGTGCCTTTGATCGTGTGCACGAGGCGGAAGATGTTGTTGAGCGTCGCTTCGTCGCGCGGGTCGGACTCAAAGCGAACCAGCTCGGTGTCGATGACCTCGAGGTTTTCAGCCGTTTCGGTCAAAAATTCGGAAAGGAGGTCGTCCATGCCACGGCCCTGTCGCGCGAGTCGGTTCGCGCGGTTGAAGACCACCTGTGGCTGACGAATATTGAGGGCGAGTTAACTCAAGCCTGCGCCACCGCGATGCGCGGGCTGCGCATAATCAGTTCGATGCGCTCCTCGGCTTCCCTTGCAATCAGGGCGAGGCCCGCCTGGCGCGCCAGCAGGCCGGTCAGGGTCGGCACGACGTTATAAGGTTGGAAACCATCGGGCGGCGTTTCGCCGGCGAGGCACGCGGCGGTTTCCGTCTTGAGCTTGGCGCGAAGGCCGGTCGCGATGATGCGGATTTCGCCCCCGTCGCCGGTCTTGCTCGCCTCGACGCGGACGGTCCCGCCCTTGGGCAGGCAGTCAGCGCCGAGAAACAGGAGGTGCAGGAAGACCTTGAGCCCGGCGCGCGGCGCGGTGACGTCGGTGATCGCCCAGTCGAGGCTCGGCTTCATCGTCGCGTAAAGGCGCTCGGCGGTGGGTCGCGTTTCCGACAGGCTCGCTTCGCCTTCGGAGCCTAGTCCGTCGGCGACGGCCTGGCGGTAGAAGTCGAGCTTGGCGAACGCTTTCGTCATGCATTGCTCGATCAGATTGATGGCTTCGGAATTGCGGCCGCCCGGATCGGCGTCGCGCAGCATTTCCACGCCCTGCATGAGCATGCTCATCGGCCCGACGATGTCATGGCAGACTTTAGACGCCACGAGCGCAGCCATCTTCGAATTGTCCATCGGTCGGCCTCTCCCCCAAGAGGCGCGACCTTAGACGATTCGACCCGACCGCAAACGGCGCGTCAGGCGACGATGATCATGCTCTCGGCGATGCCGCGCCCGCCGGCCTGGATGTCTCCGGTCGCCCAGTCCCGGAAGGTCAGGCGGACGGGGTAGGACCCGGCGGCTGCGGGCGCGTCGATCAGGAAATCGAAGCGCTGCGCCGAGGTGAGCTCGACGGACGTCCCTTTGGCGACCGGGATCGGACGGCTCCAGGGCGAGCCGGCGCGGCCAAGACCGCGCCCGTCGACGGCGATGATGGTCGAATTGACCGGGAAGGTCGCACTGAGCACGCTGTAAGAGGCGTTGATGAGCCGGACGAGGATCTTTTGCCGCGGCTTGGCGCGGATGACGATGCGCGGATCGGTCAAAGTGCGCGGCGCGGGAACGCCCGAAATCATGAAGTATTGCGGCCGGAATTGATCGAGCTTGACGTCCTCCCCGCAGAGGCCGGCGGAATGGTTGAGCTCGTGCCAAACCGGATCGACGTCGTCGGCGACCCAGATCGCTTCGACATCGTAGCGCGGGCCTCCGGCGAAGGCGACGCCGCGGCCTTCGGGCGGATCCACGATCAGCGCCCCGTACATCCCCAATTCAAAGTGAAGCACGGTGTTCTTGTGGCAATGATAAAAGTATGTGCCCGCCTGCGACGCGCGCCATTGGTAGACATAGTTGCCGCTCACTTCGAACGACAGATGGCCGACCCCGTCATTGAACGTCGTCGGATCCAGGCCGTGGTGATGGATCGTGTGGGTGTTTTTGCCGGCCTTCAATTGCGTGTGGACGACCTGCCCCTGCTTGACGCGAATGATCGGCGAGGGGAACGGCTTGTCACCGTCAGGCCCATTGGATTCCGGATCGAGGAAGCTCCAGAAGTCTATTCTGCGCCCGTCGGGCATTTCGACCTTTCCGCCAGAGTGAACCTGGCGAACGAACGTTGCATCCGCGCGCACCAGATCCGGCGTGTCCGGATTTTCGTGCCAGACGTTGCAGCCGAAGGTGTCAAAGGTCTGTTCGCCGGAGACGCCGGTCTTGTCGAAATCGATCGCCATGGCGGGCCTCAAGCAGCGGGTGTGGGGCGGGTGGGGCCGAGGAGTTCCCAGTGCGTGACGAGGCCCTGCGGGTAATTCCCGCCGCCTGCGGTCTGCGACATCTCGGTATGGCAATGCATCGCGTAGCGCAGCGGGAAGGGCTCCTCGCGCGGGGGCCAGGCGGCGGGCGGGATGTCTTGCGGCACTTCGAACGGCAACAGCATGTCCTTGCGGTCGAGCGGCCGCAGTGACCAGCAGTCCCGCTCGATGATGTTGTCGCGCACGACGACCGCGCCGTTGACGCCGACGCCGGAGCATTCGAGCAGGTGATTGCCGTGGATGTGCGGGGCGTGCGTTACCCCGCCTGCATTCAATGTGCGAATGAGCAAAGGCTGGCCGACGTAGCCTTTGGGCTTGATCGCCTCATCTTCCGAGGAATCGAACCCGCTCAAGCCGTTGATCGTGAAGTACCGCGGCGCGAACGTGCGCCGCAGGCTCGCGCCGTCGATCGGTCGGCGGAGCTCGGCGAGCGCATGCAGCGCCGGATCGATCTGCGTGAAGACCCAGATCTTCTCGCGCGTCGGCTTCCAGGGATCGCCGCGATAGCGCGCCGTCGGCGCTTCGCTCATGGAGTCGAACACAAGTCTCGCGGCCGGCGTCAAAGCGGCGCGTGAAAACGGCGTCACCGCGCCGTTGGGCGTGCGGCTTTCGCGCGGAGTCACGACGAGCGCGCCATGCAGTCCGAGCAAGCGGTTCGCCGGGGCGTTCAGCGGGTCGAGATACAGATAGGTTCCACCGACAGGTACGCGAAACGTCGCTTCGCCGACGCCGCCCGGCGCAATCGCGGGGATGGTTGCGGCGGGCGCGCCAGGAATGGCGAAACCATGCGCCTCGGGGGCGTTGTTGCGAACCCGGACGGTCACAAGGTCGCCCTCGCGGGCCCGCAAAACCGGCCGCGCTGCGCCGGCCGCGAAAAACAGCAATTGGTAGACGACGCGCCCATCGATCAGTTCGACATCGGCGGGCTCGATAACGAGGTCAATCTTCGATGACGCCGATTGAGCGAGGGCATGCTGCGGCGCGACGGCAACCGTCGCACCTGCCCCGCCATAGGCGAGGAAACTCCGTCTATTCATGACTAACGCACCGAGAATTGAGCAGCGCGGGCTGGCGCGCTCAGTCGGGAACCTAAATTAAAAATAACGTCCGGCAACGGTCTATTCGGGAATATTTCGACGATGTGAGAATTCGCCTGAAACGCGCAATTCCCAGAGCACTTTTGCGCATTTCAGGCGAGCTTTAACCCTGATCCTGGCGATCGTCGTAACCGCGTCGCGCGCTGTAAAAGACAAGGCTCATCAAACCGACGCCAAGCGCCAACGACAGCGCCACACCGAGCGTGAGCGCGATCCACCCGTGCATGCCGATATCAAGACCGACGCCGCGCCAAGCCTCGGCGACGCCGTATACTCCGAGCGCGAGAATGACGAGCAGCGCTGCAATCAACGCAGCGATTTTCATGAGCCGCAGAAGCTCGGCCGCTTGGCGGGTTCGGACCCGTTGCGCTTCGTCCAGGCGCCGCTCTCGTCGCGGTAGTATTGGCCGGGGCCGACGCGCGATTGGAGCAGCTCGCAAGCGGTCGCGGCGGCCATCGAGTCGACGGTAACGCCGCGCTGCGAGGCGCTCTCGGTGTAAAGGGCGCGACGCTTGATGTTGATCTGGTCGACGCGGGATTTCAGGTCGGCCGAAGCCGAGCCGGACACGAGGCCGAGATAGCCGTCGGCCTGTTCGCCGACGAGCCCGGCGGCCCGCGCCTGTTCGACGACTGAATCCTGAGCCAGCGCGGGGCCGGCGGCGAGCGCCAAACCGGCGGCGATCAGAGAGAAGCGCAGAGCACGCAACATGGCACGATCCTTAGGACGTTCGCTCTTAGAAAACATTCGGGTTGTTCTTGATCAGGCTTTGCGCGTCGCCCTTAAGGGTGACGACGACTTCCTGCTTGATGTTGACGTTGAGATTGATGTCGATCGGCTTGTCCTGCGCCAGCTGCACCTGCACGCAGCCCGCGAGGACTACGGCCGCAAGCGGCAGGACGTGGGAAATCTTCACGTTTCGCTTCATCACGATCCTCGGACTTTAACCGGCGCCACTATCGGCCCCGACGAGGCCAAGTCAACGCGACCATAGTGGCCGCTCGCGGCTGAACTAGGGCTGAACCGGGCGGTTTGCGAGGGCGTTCGCCCTCAAGGCGGCGGCGGCGGCGGCGGCGCGACCGCGCCCTCCAGGCGGTTCAGCGGGTTCGTAAAACGATTTGCGCCTTCCGCCATTGTTTTGAACGGCGCCCGGACTGTGACGTTGAACCGGAATGGAAGACCGGTCGCGCCCGTCGTCCGCAGGCCCGGCACCAAGGTCGCGGCCGAGACGGGGAGGTTGTTCACGCCGCTGAAGACGATCCCGGTGATGATGTCGCCGTCGAGGTCGCCGCTGAGCTCAAGTGCGAGGTCATCATAGCGGAAGCTTCGCAGCGCATCGAATGCGACCTGGCTTGGCCCGCCGGCTCCAGCTTTGCCGGCGTCGCCGACATAGGCGATCTCGCCGCCGCCCGGCGCGGACTTGAGAACGCCCTTTTCGATTCGCGCGCCAAGAGGCGTCACGATCAGCGGGAAAACGCCCTCGACGCGCCCGGTTGCCGTCAGGTCTTTGAAGTCGAGCTCGCGGATGAGCTGGGCCACATCGACGTCCTTGAGTTCGACCGTGTAGCGGGTCTCGGCGGCGCCGATCTTCACTAGAGTCGGCTGGACGCTGAGGCGCCCCTTGGCGAACGGAAACGAAGCCGATTCCAAATCGATCGTCGCTTCAGGCTCCAGTTTGAACCGGATGATTCCGTCGCGGACGACGACGCCTGGATTGATCTTCGCGATCCGCACCTCCTGGTGGGGCGGGGTCGTCAAGGCGGCGAGATCATCGAACGTAATCGTCCCGGCGACGCCCTCGATCGGACCGAGTCCGGCTGTTGCCGCTGCAACCGACTTCAATGTCAGCGCGCCGTCCATGCGCAACCGATCGCCCGACCAGTTCAGCCGCGCCGCAACGTCGACGGGGCCCTCGACGTTCGCGACAACCCCACGCGCGAGAACGGAAATCTCGTCGGGCTGAAGTGATGGCGAAAAAACGAGGTCGGTTCCGGTGAAGCGGGCTTCGCCCTCCGCGCTGGCGAAATCGTGGCGTGCGTTGAAGCGGCCGAGCGCGGCGCCGTTCGCTTCGAGCGCCACACCGCCCTCGGCGCGCACCACGCCGCTTTCGATCACGGCGGAGACGCCGCTCAACGTCAGCGGATTGAGAATGGGGCGCGGGGCGGTCTCGTCGATCGCGACGGCCGAGGCGTTGGCGATCCTGATGAGGGCGCCGTCGCCTGCGGGCTCAATCGTCAGGGCGCCGTGTCCGCGCGAAACGCGAACCGGCGCGCCCGTATCGGCGGCTGCCGCGCCTTCGAAGGCGCCGGTCACACGCCAGTCGCGCTGGGCCTGCACTTGAAGCGTGATGCGCTCCACGTTTGTGGAGAGCGTACGGTCTTGTCCCGTTGCCGTCTTGAAGCGCAGGCTCGCGATGTCCGCGTCAAGCACGGGTGCGGCGGCGGCGCCCGACAGGCGCGCATTGATGTCGCCATAGGCCAGTTCGGCCAGGTTCGCGCCCCGCAGGGTCGCCGGCATGATCCGAAATCCGCCGCCGAGCGCGCCGTCCGGCGCCGCCGCGGCGAAGGCGCCGTCCGGCGCGGTGCAAATTTCGGTCGCCGCGTTCGCGAATCTAACACCGACGAGTGCGATCTCGGCCGTGCGCATGCTCAGGCAGGGCGATCGCGGCGAAACCCGCCAAGCGCGACCTTTCACGCTCACGTCGAGATCGAGGGGCACAATCGCGTCACGGACCACGGCGCCGGCGAGCGGGCCGGTCATTTTGGCGTCGCCGGCGATCGTCAGACGTCCGCCGCCGGCGTTGGCCTTCCAGGCGAGCTCGAGGTCCTGCGTCTGCAGCGCGGCGGCGCCGTTGCGCCAGTCTTCTATGGCGACGCGCCCGATGGCCGAGACCTGTCCAGCCGCGGACTCGAAGGCGATCTTGGCGACTTCGATGTTCGGCAGCCCACCGCCCTTCAAGCTAAGTTGGCCGCCCGCAGCGATCGCTCCGCTGGGAAATGCGATCCGCCAGGGCGGCGCATTCGGCGCCGACGCCAAGGTGAGCGTTGCGCCGTTGGCGGCGCTGGCCCATGCGGTTCCGGCGCCGCGCACCGCGCCCGCGCCGTTCGCCCAGGCGAACGCGAGGGGCAAGGTCGCGTCAAAGTTCGAGAGGGCCGACTTGAGCGCGGGCTCGGCCGCTGTCGCCAGCGGACCGGCCGGCGTCGGTTTCAAGACGCCAAGGAGGGCGGAGAGACCCGCGGGATCGGCTGCGCGGGCGCCGCGCAACGACAACGTCCCGGCGCCCGACGCCGCGCCGCGGCGAAGAGCGACGGCGCCATTGGCCTCCGCGGGGAGATCGAACCCGCCGAGCTTCGCCGAGGCCGCGGCGATCCGCCAGGCGCCGTCGCCTTGCGTCGCGGCCGCACCCTTGGCGTCGAGGCCGGCGCTGAGCTTGTTCAGCGCGATGCCCGAGCTGGAATAGCTGGCGAGTTCTGTGGTCAGGGCGAGGCTCCATGCGCCATCCTGAAGGCCGCGTCCGCGATCGGCGGCGCTGGCTTTTGCCGTCGCCGTCCAGACGGCCAGGCGCGCTGCGCCGACGTCCATGCGCGACGCCCGCAACGTCACCTGACCGTCCCCGGCTTCGAGCGCGCGGTCGAGTTTAGCGGTCGCCGAAAGCGCCCCGTCTTCGATGCCGAGCCCGTTCGCGGTCGCGCTCGCCAGGGCGGCGTCAATCCGGCCCGTCAGGCCGCCCGCTTCCGTGCGAACGGCGAGCCCGCCGCTCAGGCCCGCAAATCGGCCGCTGGCTGCTGCGCCGGTCGGCGTCAGAATGCGGGCGTCGGCCCGGAAGTCCCGCCCCAGCCGGCCCGACGCATCGGCCGCGATGAGTATACGTCCGATCGGGGAGTCGATGTCGGCGCCCAGGCCGGGCGCTTCGACGGTCAGGTCCGGCAGCCCGCGGCGTTTCGCTGCTCCGCCGGCGGAGACAAGTCGGCCGACGTGGCCAAGGTCTAGGCCCTTGTCGGTCCATCGCGCCCGCAGGCGCCCGCCTTCGACTGTGATTGCGTCCAGGCGCGGCCCAAAGCCCCAGGCGAACGAAGCAGTGATCGCCCGCGCCTGAAAATCGGGCCGCTCGGCAGGGCCGATCCGCACATTTTCCAGGCGCGCGCCGGAGAGATCGACCTTCGTCAGGCGCCAGTCGCCTTGGGCGCCGCGTTGCGCCGTTGCGCCGTGCAGGAGCAGGTCGACGGCCCAGATCCGGACCACCCAGGCGCCGGCGAGCAGGGCGGCGGCGCTCAGTCCGACGACGCCCAAAGCCGCGACCGCTCGGGCGCGGGAGGGGCGCAGGCGCGCCGCCGGCGCCGTTTCGTCGGCCATTTGACCCATCGGGCTCCCCTTGACTCCACCGCGCCGGAACGAGCCTATACCCGCTTTCACCGCCGCGAGGCGCAGGTTTCGCTGCTGCGCCCCGTTGAGTATTCGGCGCGTCGTGGCCAAAAATTAGGCGCCACGGAGCCGCCATCGCCGCCGACGGGCCCAAGCGAAGGGCCAAATTCAAGGATTTCACGCGAAATCAGCGTCCGGGAAACGCAAATTTCGGACTTGCGCTGTTCCGTGATCCGGGAACGTCGGATTTAGGGTTCGGTTTGTTGAGGTCAGAACGCCAAGCGATCGCAATTGTCCAACCGCCCTGGCGTCAGCCGGCGGTGGCGGTCCTATGCGCCATGGCGGCGGCGACCTTCCTTTATGGCGCGGGCCATGCCTTCGTCGCCCGTCAGGTGCGCGATCGGGAGGCCGTCGCCCGGGTTGCCGAGGCCCGCGTCGAACGCGCCGAACACGAGGCCTTCACCCAGGCGCTGGTCGGCGAAGGCTCCCAGACCATCCAGATCGCCCGCGGCGAGACCCTGGCCATGACGCTCGCTCGGGCCGGCGTGCGGGGCCGCGACGTCAACGCCGCGATCGCGTCCGTCGCGCCGATCTTCAATCCGCGTCGTGTGCGACCCGGACAATCCGTAACCGTCTATTTCGACCAGCGTGACGGCGACGCCCAACTGACGGGCTTTTCATTTCGCTCCGATCCCGGCGCTTCGGTGACGGTTTCCCGCCTCTGGGACGGCACGTTCAACGCCCGCGAACTGCTGACGCCCGTGACCTATGAGATCGCCCGGGTAGCCGGCGCGGTCCAGGGCTCGCTTTACGAATCCGCGCTCGATCTAGGGGCGACGGAACGCGAAGTCGGCCAGCTGGCCGACATTTTCGCCTATGACGTCGACTTCCAGCGCGACATTCGCCCGGGCGACCTGTTCGAGCTGGTTTTCGAGCGCTACGCCGATGACGACGATCGAACGGTCCGGACCGGCGACCTGCTCTATGTGGCGCTTACCGCGCGCGGCCAGCCCAAGGCCTTCTACCGTTACAAGGCGCCGGGCGATCTCGAGGCCTCCTGGTATGATCCGCTCGGCCGAACGGCCCGCAAATTCCTGATGAAGACGCCGATCAACGGCGCCCGGCTATCGTCCGGCTTCGGCATGCGCCGCCATCCGATCCTCGGTTATTCGAAAATGCACCGCGGCACCGATTTCGCGGCGAGTACAGGGACGCCGATCATGGCCGCCGGCGACGGCATCGTGGATCGCGCCGGGTTCTACGGCGGCTACGGGCGCTATGTCCGGCTGCGCCATTCCGGCAAGTACGCCACCGCCTATGGCCACATGAGCGGCTTCGCGCGTGGGCTGCGACCGGGCGCGCGGGTGCGGCAGGGCCAGGTGATCGGCTATGTCGGCTCGTCCGGCGCCTCGACGGGGCCGCACCTGCACTACGAAGTGCTTCTGGACGGGATGCAGATCAATCCGATGTCGATGCGCGTGCCCACCGGCCGCAATCTCGACGGGAAAGCGATGGCCCAGTTCGAGGCCGAGCGCGACCGGATCGATGCGCTTCGGGCAGCGCAAACCAAGCCGCTGTTCGCCTCGGCCGCGCCCGCGGCCAAAAGCGCCGACGCCTCGGGGCAGCGCGGGCTGCGCTAGACTTTATCCTTGAGAGAGAAAGGCGTGCGCGGCGATCAGGCCGCGACCGTGCCTTTGGCGTCTTGCGGATCGCGCAGGACGTAGCCGCGTCCCCACACCGTCTCGATGTGGTGCTCGCCGCCGGTCGCGGCCGCGAGCTTCTTGCGCAGCTTGCAGATGAAGACGTCGATGATCTTGAGCTCGGGCTCGTCCATGCCGCCGTAGAGATGGTTGAGGAACATCTCCTTGGTGAGCGTGGTGCCTTTGCGCAGCGAGAGCAGCTCGAGCATCTGGTATTCTTTGCCGGTGAGATGCACCCGCAGGCCGCCGACTTCGACGGTCTTGGCGTCGAGATTGACGACGACGTCGCCGGTCTTGATCACCGATTGGGCGTGGCCCTTCGAACGGCGCACGATCGCATTGATCCGCGCGACCAGCTCGTCCTTGTTGAAGGGCTTGGTCATGTAGTCGTCGGCGCCGTAGCCGAGGCCGCGGACCTTGGCTTCGATGTCGGCCGTCGAGGACAGGATGAAGATCGGCGTGTTGACGCGCGCCACGCGCAACTGCTTCAGGACCTCGAAGCCGTTCATGTCGGGCAGCGTGAGGTCGAGCAGGATGATGTCGTAATCATAGAGCTTGCCGAGGTCGATGCCTT
>JBMOIB010000071.1:0-15328 GCA_049317545.1 Caulobacterales bacterium
TGATCAAGCGGCTGCGGCCGCGTTTCAACGTGATCATGCGCGACGACAAGAGCTTTCCGCTGATCGCCATCCGGCGCGACCACGAAACCGCGTGTCTGCAGAAGCACCGCGGGGCCAAGAGCTTCAAGGGCGATTTTTTCGGGCCGTTCGCCTCCGCCAACGCCGTCAATCGCACGCTCAATACCTTGCAAAAGGCCTTCCTTCTGCGCTCCTGCTCGGACAGCGTGTTTGCGGCGCGATCGCGGCCCTGCATGCTGCACCAGATCAAGCGCTGCGCCGCGCCCTGCACGGGGCTCATTTCGAATTCCGACTATGCGCGCCTCGTCGATGACGCGCTGGCGTTCCTGTCCGGCAAATCGGTCGAGCTCCAGGATCGCCTCGCGGAGGAAATGCACGCCGCCGCCGAGGCGCTCGACTTCGAAAGCGCCGCGCGCCTGCGCAATCGCATCCGGGCGCTGGCTTCGGTGCGGTCGGTTCAGGGCGTCAACGTCTCGACCTTCGCCGAGGCGGACGTCTTCGCCTTGGCGCTGGAGGGCGGGCAAAGCTGCATCCAGGTCTTCTTTTTCCGCGCGGGCCAGAACTGGGGCAACCGCGCCTATTTTCCCAAGCACGACAGGGACGCGGAGCCAGAGGAGATTCTCGAGGCCTTCATCACCCAATTCTACGACGAGTTGGAGGCGCCGAGCCTGGTGCTGGTCAATTACGATCCTCCGGGGGCGGCGTTGATCGAGGAGGCGCTCGCCCTGCGCGCCGGACGCAAGATCGAGATCCGCAAGCCTGAACGGGGCGAGAAGCGAGACATCGTCGATTCTGCGTTTGTGAATGCCCGCGAAGCGCTCGGCCGCCGGCTCGCCGAAAGCGGCTCCACGGCGAAGCTTCTGGAAGGCGTCGCCGAGACGTTTGGTCTCTCAGGGCCGCCCGAACGCATCGAAGTCTATGACAACAGCCACATCCAGGGGACCAATGCGATCGGCGCCATGATCGTGGCGGGTCCCGAGGGCTTCGTGAAAAACCAGTATCGCAAGTTCAATATCCGCGCCGGCGCGCTGACGCCCGGCGACGACTACGCCATGATGAGCCAGGTTCTGCGCCGGCGGTTCGAGCGGCTGGTCAAGCCCGACCAGGCCGATGCGCCGGAAGCGGACGATCCGCGCCCGTCGCGAACGAGGAACGCACAGGGCGGCGTCGATTTCTCCAAGGTCGAGGACGCGCGCGACGAGCCGGATGAAAAATTCGGCCGTTGGCCCGATCTCGTCCTGATCGACGGCGGCGAGGGACAGCTCAAGGCCGTCGAAGACGTGCTCAAGGATCTTGGCCTGTTCGGCAAAATTCCGATCATCGGCGTCGCCAAAGGGATCGACCGCGACGCCGGCCGCGAGCGCTTCTTCGCGCCAGGCAAGCCGCCGTTCCGCCTCGACGAAAAGAGCCCGGTTCTCTATTACCTGCAGCGCCTGCGCGACGAGGCGCACCGCTTCGCCATCGGCGCCCATCGCCAGAAGCGCAAGATCGAGATGGGCAAGAACCCGCTCGACGAGGTCGGCGGCGTCGGGCCGGCGCGTAAGAAGGCCCTGCTCGCGCGGTTCGGATCGGCGCGCGGCGTCGCGCGCGCTGCGCTCGCCGAGTTGGAGGACGTCGAAGGCGTCTCGAAGCACTTGGCTCGGAGGATTTATGACCATTTCCGCGGCGGCGCCTGAGCGCAAGCCTTCGCCCGCGCCAACGATTCTGACCGCGCTGCGCGCTGCAGCCGGACCGATCGTCGCCGCTCTCATTCTCGCCGCGGACAATCCCGCGCTCGCCTCCGGCGCCGGCGGCGCAGCCGTCATCTGGGGATGGGCTTGCGCCCTGTTCGCACTCGCCGCGCTGACCGATGCGATCGACGGGCCGCTCGCCCGGCGGCTCAATGCTGTTACGCCATTCGGCGCGGCGCTTGATCATGCCGCCGACAAGGTGTTGCTGGCCTGCACGCTCATCGCGCTTGCGGCGACGGCCTTGTCGCGCGACCTCGCCTTCGCCGCGGTCCTGCTCGTCGGGCGCGATCTTTTGATCGGCGGCGTGCGCGAAGGCCTCGCCCATGCCGGCCGCAAAATCCCGGTCGCCCAGCTCGGCAAGGTCAAGACCGCGCTCGCCTTCGTAGGCGTCGGCGCGGCCATGCTCGTGCAGCCCCTCGCGCTGGCGCAGGTCGGCGTCGAGGCGCTCCCGGCATTGTTCTGGATCGCGCGGATCAGTCTGTGGGGGGCGGCTGCCGCAGCGGTGGTCAGCGGAGCGCTTTATTTGCGCGCAGCCGTTCGCCCCTAGTTTACGGGCGCCGCGGCCCGCATCGCGTCGGCGTCGAGGCGGCGGCCGAGGTCGTCGAGCGCGGCGCCGAGCGCGGTCACGGCGGCTTGTCGCGCTGCGGCGGGATCGGGAAGCGCTTGCGTGGGCGGCGCCGTAATGCCGCCCAGCACCGCGCCGCTGCGTACGTCGAGGATTGCGGCTTCCGCGGTCGCGGAGGTTTTGGCGGCGCTGAACCAA
Organism: Caulobacterales bacterium; assembly: GCA_049317545.1. Classification (GTDB taxonomy): domain Bacteria; phylum Pseudomonadota; class Alphaproteobacteria; order Caulobacterales; family Aquidulcibacteraceae; genus REEB506. The sequence goes on from JBMOIB010000071.1 coordinate 2,512, forward strand.
CCCGTTTTGACCTGCGTTTCGCGCAGGCGATAGACGATCAGATAGTCGAGACGCTGAACCGCGCCGGCGCGACGCAGACGCATGGCGTCCGTCTCGCTCGGATCGCCCGCCGCGAGATCGGCGGCCAGCGGCGTCACCGGGCGCAGGGCGCCAAAGCGGCCGCGCAGCCGTTCTGCGAGCCCGGCCCAGGCGACTGCCGCTTCAGGCGGCGGCGCGATCGGCTTCATGCCGTCCACCAACACAAGGCCAAACGCCCCGCCGCGCCGGTAGACAGGCGCCGTCCGCAGGATCCGATCGATCTCCAGATCGCGCGCCAACGCCGCCGTGGCGGCCTCGCCGGGCGCAGGCGTCACGCGTGCGGCCGCGGCCTGCGGCGCCGGCGCGGGCTTCTGGGGCGGCGCGGGCGTGCAGGCGGCGAGCAGAAGAAGAAGCGTCAGGGCCGGGGCGAATGTGCGCATGGCCCTCCATACCGGAAGCGTCGGCGCGCGTCAGGCCGGGTCGCGCGCTTTTGTGCGCTTGGGCTTGCCGGCGTAGGCCGCGGCGCGATCGATCCGGCCGCCGTCGAGCGGATCGTCCTCGGTCCCGAACATCGCGCGCAAATCGAGGGTCGAGCGTTGGCCGACGTCGGCGAGCTTGGTCGCAAGCCAGCGGTCGGCGGCGCCGCGGCCCTTCTCGAACAGCATCGCGAGGAAGGCCGGTTCGGCGTTGAGCTTCGAGGAGGCGCCGAGCGGGGAGAGCGAGGCTTCATCGGCGATGGCGTGAACGAGCACCCGGCGATAGCCCGTACCTTCCAGGCGTCCGTCCTCCATCAGTCGGGTGACGAAATCGATCGCGCGCAATTCCCGCATCAGCGACGCGTTGAACGTGATCTCGTTGAGCCGGTCCATGATTTCGCGGGCGGTGCGCGGCGCCCCGGCGCGCGACACCGGATTGATCTCCACGATCACGACGTCGTCGCAATCGCTGTGGTCGAACAATGGCCAGAGCGGCGGATTACCCATATAGCCGCCGTCCCAATAGGGAACGCCCTCGATCTCGACCGCCTGGTACATGAACGGCAGACAGGCCGAAGCCATCACGTGATCGGGTGTCAATTCCGGCCGGTGGAACACTTTCGGTCGTCCGGTTTCGACATTCGTCGCGGAGACGAAGACGTGCAGGGGTGCGGCGCGCACACGGTCGAAGTCGACGAGCCGGGCCACGAGATCGCGCAGCGGATTGAGCTTCATCGGATTGACGTCGTACGGGCTCGCCAGCCGCGACATCAGATCGAACATGATGTAGCCGGGCGAGGAATCGAGGTTCCAGACGCCGCGCCAGACGTCGAGCGGCGTGCGGCGGAACGGGCTGGACGCCGCGGCGTCGGCGACGCCCTCCCAGAAAGCCCGCAGTTTGGCGCGCGCCTCCTTTTTGCAGCCGGTTGCGAGGCCGTCGGCGAGCACGACGGCGTTCATCGCGCCCGCCGACGCGCCGGTGACGGCCTGGATCGCGATGCGGTCGTCCTCGAGCAGGCGATCGACGACGCCCCAAGTGAAGGCGCCGTGCGCGCCGCCGCCCTGCAGGGCGAGATTGATGTGTTTGGGGGCCATAGCCATTGGGGCGGCGTCCTTCGATTAATGCGCGGTCCAGCCGCCTTCGATGGGGAGAGCGGCGCCGGTGATCGAGCCGGCGGCGTCGGTGCACAGGAACGCGGCGAGGGCGGCCACCTCCGACACCTGAACGAAACGCTTGGTCGGCTGGGCGGCGAGCAGCACGTCGCGAATGACTTGCTCCTCCGTCAGGCCTCGGGCTTTCGCTTGTTCGGGAATCTGCTTTTCGACGAGCGGGGTGAGCACATAGCCGGGGCAGATGGCGTTGCTGGTCACGCCGAACTCGGCCGCTTCCAGCGCCACGGTTTTCGTCAATCCGAGAACCCCATGCTTCGCCGCCACGTAGGCCGACTTGAACGGCGACGCCACGAGCGCATGCGCGGACGCCACATTGATGATCCGGCCCCAGTTCGCGGCCTTCATGGCGCCGAGCGTCGCCTTCGTCAGGTGGAACGCCGAGGACAGATTGATCGCCATGATCAGGTCCCACTTGTCGTCGGGAAAATCCTCGATCTGCTGAACGTGCTGAATGCCGGCGTTGTTGACGATGACAGTCACGTCGCCGAATGCGGCCTTTGCGTCCGCCGCCATGGCGCGGATCTGGTCGGGCTTGGACATGTCGGCGCCGGAGTAAAGCGCCCCGACCTTGTGGGTCTCGGCGATCCCGGCACGGATCGTCTCGATCGCCGCCGCATCGCCGAAGCCGTTGAGCACGATGTTGAACCCGTCGGCGGCGAGCGCCTGGGCGATGCCGAGCCCGATGCCGCTCGTTGATCCTGTCACGATGGCCGTACGCGCCATGATTGCCTCCCGGGCCGCAGGTCCCAAGCACCGCGGCGTCCTCGGCTCTACGCCCGAGACCAGCCCGCGGTTACCAGCGGCGCCTCCGCCCGCGCCGAATCGGGCTAACCGCTTGGAAATGGGCGGCGCGACCAAAATTCTCGGCATCGATCCGGGCCTGCAGCGGTGCGGCTGGGGCGTGCTCGTCGCTGACGGCCCGCGGCTCTCTTATTTGGCGCATGGCGTGATCAAGCCGCGCACGGACCAATCCCTGGCCGAACGCCTCGCCGCGCTCGCCGCCGGCATCGAGGCCGTCGTCGCCGATCTCGCGCCGGACGAGGCCGCGGTCGAAGAGACCTTCGTCAATTCCAACGCCCGCGCCGCCTTGACGCTTGGCCAGGCCCGCGGCGCCGCTATGGCCGCCGCCGCCCGCACAGGCTTGCCGGTCGCCGAATATGCGCCGTCCGTGATCAAAAAGGCCGTCGTCGGCTCCGGCGCGGCCGACAAGAGCCAGATCGCCTTCATGGTGAAGCGCCTTCTGCCCGCCGCCGGCGACGTGACGGCCGACGCCGCCGACGCCCTCGCCGTCGCCATTTGCCATTCCGCCCATGGCGGCTTCCGCAAGCGGGCCGGGGGCGGCGCACCATGATCGGGGCTCTGCGCGGGACCGTTTCGGCCGTCGGCGAAGATGCGGCTTTGATCGACGTCGCCGGCGTCGGCTATGTCGTACAGGCTGGCGCGCGCACGCTTGCGCGCCTCGCTGTCGGCGACGCCGTCCAACTGCATGTCGAGACCCATGTTCGCGAGGACGCCATCCGCCTGTTCGCCTTTCTCGCCGAGGAAGAACGCGCCTGGTTCGTGCATCTGCAGTCGGTCCCGAGCGTCGGCGCCAAGGTGGCGCTGAACATTCTCGACACGCTCGCGCCGACCGATCTCGCTGACGCCGTGGCCATCCAGGACAAGGCGAGCCTCGCGCGGGCCAACGGCGTCGGCCCCAAGCTCGCCGCGCGCATCGTCACGGAACTCGCCGGCAAGGCCGCGCCGAAGGGCTTCTACACCCAGGCCTTCAGCCCAACCGCAGCGCCCAAGCCCGCTGCGGCCGGCGCGGCAAATCCGGGCGCCCGCGGCGACGCCGTCTCTGCGCTCGTCAATCTCGGCATCGACCAGCTCACCGCCGCCCGTGCGGTCGCTACCGCCGTCAAGACCTTCGCCGCCGAGCCCGCCGCCGCCGAATTGATCCGCGCGGCGCTGAAAGAAGTGCAGCAGAAGTAACCGCCCCGCGGGGCTCGCGCCGGCATCCAAATCGCCCTAGCGTCGCTCCATCATGGCCGACCAGAACGACCGCCTCGTCTCCGCTGCGCGCCAGACCGGCGAAGCCCAAGATCGGGCGCTGCGCCCGTCCGGGTTCGACGAATTCGTCGGCCAGCGGGCCCTCAAGTCCAATCTCAAAGTGTTCGTCGAGGCCGCGCGCGGGCGCGGAGAGGCGCTCGATCACACGCTGCTGTTCGGCCCGCCGGGCCTCGGCAAGACGACGCTCGCCCAAATCATCGCGCGCGAGCTGGGAGTCGGCTTTCGCGCCACGTCCGGCCCGGTGATCGCCAAGGCCGGCGATCTGGCGGCGCTTCTTACGAACCTTGAGCCGCGCGACGTCTTGTTCATCGACGAGATCCATCGCCTGTCGCCTGCAGTGGAGGAGATCCTTTATCCGGCCATGGAGGATTATCACCTCGACCTGATCATCGGGGAGGGGCCGTCGGCGCGCTCGGTGCGGATCGATCTTTCGCCTTTTACTCTTGTCGGCGCCACGACGCGGGCGGGGCTGTTGGGCACGCCGCTGCGCGATCGCTTCGGCATTCCGCTCAGGCTTGAATTCTACGATGCGGTTGAACTCGCCGGGATCGTTGCGCGCGCCGCCGGCAAGCTCGATTGTCCGCTCACGGACGATGGCGCCGCCGAGATCGCCAAGCGGGCCCGCGGCACGCCGCGCATCGCCATGCGGCTGTTGCGCCGGGTGCGCGATTTCGCGACGGAATCTGGCGCAGCGATCGATGCGCGCCTCGCCGATTCCGCCCTCAAGCGGCTCGACGTTGAGGAGGACGGGCTCGACCTTCTGGACCGGCGCTACCTCACGGCCCTGATCGAGAATTACGGTGGCGGCCCGGTCGGCGTCGATACGCTGGCGGCGGCGCTCGCCGAGGCGCGCGACGCGATCGAGGACGTCATCGAACCTTACCTCCTCCAGCAGGGCTTCATCCTGCGCACGCCGCGCGGGCGGTGCGCGGCGCCGCGCGCCTACGAGCGGCTGGGCCGCAAGGCCCCGCCGCGGGCGCCTGACCAGCAGGGCCTGTTCGAGGAGCCTTGACCGCGTAAGGCCCGGCTGCACTTGCGGCTCGGCGCGGGCGGGGAAGGTGCGCTAGACTACTCAGATGACCGCCGATCTTCCCACCGCAGGCCGCCTGAACGGGCGCCGCCACCTCCTGCCGGTGCGTATCTATTACGAGGACACCGACTTCACCGGGGTCGTCTATCACGCCAATTACCTGCGGTACTTCGAACGCGGACGATCCGATTTCCTGCGTCTCGCAGGGGTCGACCACAGCGCTCTGCTCGCGATCGAGCCAGCGACCGCGTTTGCCGTAATCGCAATGAACCTTAACTTCTTGAAACCTGCGCGGGTGGACGACGCCCTTATCGTATCGACCGAGCTCGCCGAACTCGCCGGACCGCGGCTGACCTTTTCGCAAAAACTTCATCGAGGTGAAGACGATGTTGCTGCGGCGACCGTTGAAGCCTGTTGCATCAGCCTCACGGGGCGCCCGAAAAAGCCGCCGCCGGAACTTATCTCACGGCTTAAACCGTTCCTTGATCCGTCCCGGTCTATGTTTTGACAAATTCGCAGGGCCAGAACGGCCGTCATCCGCCGCCGTTTGCGCGGCCCTGCGCCGCTTTGTGGAGCGACCATGGAAGCCGCCGCCGGCCCCGACCTTTCGATTGGGGCGCTGTTCCTGCAAGCCGATGCGATCGTCAAGATCGTCATGGTCATCCTCGCGATCGCCTCGATCTGGTCGTGGGCGGTGGCGATCGACAAATGGCTCCAGTTCGGGGATCTCCGCCGTAAGGCTGAGGCCTTCGAGAAGCGGTTCTGGTCGGGCGCCGCGCTCGAAGATCTGGACGATGGTCGCGGCGAAGCCCGCAACGACGCGCTTGCGCGTGTGTTTACTGTCGGCGTGCGCGAATGGCGCGAAATGCGCCGCTCCACGGGCATGAGCGATACGCAAGCCGGGTTGTTGACCGAACGGGTCGACCGCCTGATGCAGGCCCAGATCGCCCGCGAGACCGGCGATGCGAGTCGCGGGCTCGGCGTCCTTGCCTCGATCGGTTCGGCGGCGCCCTTCATCGGCCTCTTCGGCACCGTATGGGGCATCATGAATTCGTTCGCCGCGATCGCTGCGGCCAAGGAAACCAATCTCGCGGTCGTCGCGCCGGGCATCGCCGAAGCCTTGTTCGCGACCGCCATGGGTCTCGCGGCCGCCATTCCCGCGGTCATTTTCTACAACGCCTTCGCTGGCGACCTTGAGCGCTTCGCGGATCGTCTGGAGACGTTTGCGGACGAATGCGCCGCGCGCATCTCGCGTCGTCTGTCCGAGCGCGTCGGCTGATGGCGATGGGCCTCGCCGTCTCGAAACGTGGCGGCCGCGGGCGTCGTCGCCGTCGCGGTCTCGTCGCCGAGATCAACGTCACGCCGTTCGTGGACGTGATGCTGGTTCTGTTGATCGTGTTCATGGTCACAGCCCCGCTGCTCACGGCTGGCATCCAGGTCGAGCTGCCCAAGACGAAGGCCGAGGCTCTTCCCGCCGACAAGGAGCCGCTGACCGTGACGATCCTGTCGGATGGCCGCGTCTACCTGCAGGACACTGAGATCGAAACCGCCGATCTGCTGCCGCGCCTGCAGGCGATTTCCAACGCCGGCTACGACCAGCGCATCTTCATCCGCGGCGATTCCTCCGCGCAGTATGGGCGCATCGCCGAAGTGATGGCGCTGATGAGCAGCGCCGGCTACCGCAACCTCGGCCTCGTCACCGAGCCCGTCGAACGCCCCGGCACACGCGCCGCGCGCGCGCCCTGATCCGGAGGCGACGGCGTGCGCCCTGGCTTGATCGTCTCTCCCGCCTTGCATGCCGCGGCGCTCGCCGCGACCTTCATGGTTTGGACGACCGCGCCGCCGGTCCTGAAGCCGCCGACCGCGGCGGTGCCGATCGACATCGTCGACATATCCGCAGTCTCGAACGTGTCGCCCATTTCCGCCGACGAGCAGCCAATCGAGCCCCTGGCGCCTGAATCGGTGCAGGGCGCGCCGCAGGAACTCGCCGAGGCGATCCCGGCGCCGACGTTCAAGCCGGCGCCCGAGCCCAAGCCCGCGACGCCGAAAAAGCCGCGCGAGGGCCTCAATCTCGACGACCTCGCTCAGCTATTGGATCGCTCCAAGCCCGCTGGCGCGCGTAATCCGCCCGCAACCCAGGGCCCCAAACCCAAGCCCGGCGAGCGCCCGCGCCTCGGCGTCGGTGCAGGCGACGGATTGACCGCCACCGAGGAGGACGCCATACGCGCGCAAATGCGGGGTTGCTGGCGGATGCCGATCGACATGGTTGCGCCCGAAAAGCTCATCGTGAAGGTGCGTGTGACCTTCCAGGCGAACGGCGCCCTCGTCGGTCAGCCCGAAGTCGCGAGCCCCGCCAATTATCGCAGCGCTGATCCGTCGACGCGCGCCGCCGCCGAAGCCGCCTTGCGCGCCGTGCGCTTGTGCAATCCTCTGCACGTCGATCCCAACCGCCGCGCCGGCGGTGAAATGACCTTGAATTTCGATCCGCGCGAGATGATCGCGCCCTGAGGCCAGACCCGCCGATCGCCCTGTGCGATCGAACGAGGGGAGACTGACATGCGTTTCTTGAGCGTTTTTTTCGCCGCGATGGTCGTTCTCGCCGGCGCCGCTTCGCCGGCGCGCGCCGCCATCGAAATCGACATCACCCGCGGCCACCTCAACCCGATGCCTGTCGCCGCGCCGGACTTCATCGCCGCCCCCGGCGCCGATCCGCGCATCGGCCAGCAGATTTCGGCGTTGATCCGCTCCAACCTCGAACGCTCGGGCCTTTTCCGGCCGGTTGACCAGGCCGCCTACATCGAGAAGGTCGCCGACATCAACGTCCAGCCGCGGTTCGCCGATTGGCGGATCATCAGCGCGCAGGCGCTCGTCGTCGGCCAAACCACGCAATTGCCCGACGGCCGGGTGCGCATCGAATTCCGCCTGTGGGACGTGACCGCGGAACAGGAAGTGTTCGGCCTCCAGTATGCGACCACGCCGGAAAACTGGCGCCGGATCGCCCACAAGATTTCGGACGCGATCTATGAGCGCCTGACCGGGGAAAAGGGCTATTTCGACACCCGCGTCGTCTTCGTCGCGGAAAGCGGCCCCAAGACGCGCCGGGTGAAGCGGCTCGCCATCATGGACCAGGACGGCGCCAATCCGTCCTACCTGACGTCCGGCGATTACATGGTGCTCACGCCGCGCTTCTCGCCCACGGCGCAGCAGATCACCTACATGAGCTACGAAAGCGGTGCGCCGCGGGTGTTCTTGTTCAACATCGAGACCGGCCGTCAGGAAGTGCTCGGACAATTCCCGGGCATGACCTTCGCGCCGCGCTTCTCGCCGGACGGCGCAAGCGTTCTCCTCACCATGGAGCAGGGCGGCAATTCCGACGTTTACCGTATGGATCTGCGGTCGCGGCAGCGCGTGCGCCTGACGGAAAACCCCGCGATCGACACCTCGCCTTCGGGATCGCCCGACGGTTCGCAGATCGTGTTCAATTCCGACCGCGGCGGCTCGCCCCAGCTTTACGTGATGAAATCCGACGGCTCTGACCAGAAGCGCATCAGCTTCGGGGACGGCCGCTATTCCACGCCGGTCTGGTCGCCGCGGGGCGATCTGATCGCGTTCACCAAACAATCCGGCGGTCGCTTTCAGATCGGCGTCATGCGCCCGGACGGCTCGGCTGAGCGTATCTTGAGCGAATCCTATCTCGATGAGGGGCCGACCTGGTCGCCGAACGGGCGCGTCGTGATGTTTTTCCGCGAGCCGCGGCCGGGCGCCGGCCCGAGCCTGTTCTCGGTTGATCTCACCGGCCAGAACCTGCGCCCCGCGCCGACGCCGACCCAGGCCTCAGACCCTGCCTGGTCGCCGCTGCTACCTTGAGGGGATTCGGATTGAGGCCGTCACATAGGGCGGGTAGATATCAACGGCCGGCGGAGCGACCGCAAGGCTCCAGACGTGCGCAGAAGGGACCTTTAATGACGATCGTAGCCCGCACTCTTGCTCTCGCCGCCATCGCCTCGCTCGCCGCGTGCGCAAGCAAGCCGGCGCCAGCGCCGGTGGTGACGACCGCCCCGACCCCCGCGCCGACCCCGGCCCCCACGCCCCAGGCGCGCGGCCCGATCCCCGGCTCGCTCGAAGACTTCCGGGTCAGCGTCGGCGAGCGCGTCTTCTTCGACACCGACCAATTCTCCCTCCGCGCCGATTCCCGCGCCACGCTCGACAAGCAGGCCGCTTGGCTGCGCACCTACCAAAGCGTCCGCGTCCGGATCGAAGGCAACGCCGATGAACGCGGCACGCGCGAATACAACCTCGCGCTGGGCGCACGTCGCGCCGCTGCGGTGAAGGACTATCTCGTGAGCCTCGGCGTTTCCGCGGCGCGCATCGAGACCGTCTCCTACGGCAAAGAGCGTCCGCTCGATCCGCGCTCGACCGAGGATTCCTGGCAGATCAACCGCAACGCGCGCACCGCGCTCGTCAGCGGGATGACGAGCTGAGGCTAAGGCCTCGCTTGGGCTGAAGCATGGGGCTGCGGCGCGCGCCGCGCCCCATTTTCGCCGCCGCCTCGAGCTAGCTCAACGCCATGTTCTGGAACCATGCGCTTGCGGTCATCGGCGTCTGCGCCGCTTTGACGTTTTCGGCGTCGGCGCAGAGCGTCGTGGCGCCCATCTCCATCGACCCCGCCATTACGCGGCTCCAGGATCGCGTCGACGATCTGGAACGCCAATTGCGCCAGGCGACCGGCGACAATGAACGCCTGCAACGCGAGCGCGATCTCGCGCGGGCCGACGTCGCGCGGCTCGAAAAGCTGGTGAACGATCTCCTCGCCGAGCAAGCCGCCGCCCAGGCCGCCGCCCAAGCCGAACCGGCGCCGGCGTCGCCCTCTGCCGCGAAGCCTCCTGCGCCTGCCCCCAAGCCTACCCCTGCGCCCAAGCCCGCCCCGCCTGCCGCAACGCAGACGCCGGGGACGGCAGGCCCCCCCGTCGTCGAACCGGCGCCCGAAGCGGCCCCGCCGCCCGCGGCTTCAGCCGAGTCCGCCGCCGCCTACCGGGCCGTGCGCCTGCAATTGATGCGCGGCGACGCCGCCGGCGCCGAAGTCGGCCTGCGCCAATGGATCGATCAGTACCCGGCCGATCCGCTCGCGCCGGAAGCCAAATACTGGCTGGGCCAGACGCTGCTCGGCCGCTCCGCCAACGAAGAGGCCGCAAAGGTCTTCGTCGAACTCCTGCGCAGCCACGCCAGTGCGCCAATCGCGCCCGACGCCATGGGGCGCCTCGGCGTCGCGTTGACGCGGATGGGGCAAAAGGCCAAAGGCTGTGCGGCCTTCGCCGACGTCGCGCGGCGCTTTCCCAACGCCACGCCGGCCGTGAAGGCCCGGGCGCGCGACGAGGCGAGCAAGGCCAATTGCCCGGCCGGCTAGGCCTGGCCCAGTAAGGGGCGTTTCGTCATGCGTTTGAAGGCCGCCTTGGTCGCCTGGTTCGCACTTTGCGCGAGCGCGCAGGCGCAACTGCATCAGCCCTGGGAAATCATGACCGACGAGGCCGTTGGCAAGACGCCGCCGCCGGTCGCCCAATCGAGCGCGCAGGTGATCGAAAAGACGAGCCTGCAAGGCGCACTCGCCATGCTCACCGCCGCCGGCATGTCCGGCGCCATCCAGACCAATCCCGACGGCTCGCGGTTCGTGCTCGGCAAGATGGAGCAGGGCCCGTTCCAGGTGCTGCCGCTCGAGTGCGAACGCCCCGGTGAAAACTGCGCCTCGATCCGGCTCTATCTCGGCTTCGCCATGCCGGCCCAACAGCCTTTCGAGCGCATCAACACGTACAATTCCCGCACCAAGGACGTGCGCGCCTATCTCGACGAGGACGGCGATCCGGCGATCGAGATGGACATTCCGCTCGCCGGCGGCGTCGCGCCCGCCTATCTGACGCGCCGCCTGGCCGCGTGGCGCACCGCCGTCGAGGGGTATCGCGCCTTCCTCGGCGTGCCGTTCAAGCCCTGAGGTGACGGCGTCGCGCGCGCCGGCGGCCCCTGGCGCCGACCGCATCGAGGCTCTTTTGCGCGCCTGCCAAGGCCCCCTCGCGCTGGCGCTGTCCGGCGGCGGGGATTCGATGGCGCTCCTCGCACTGGTCCGCGTGCTCGCCCCGGAACGTAGGCTTCACGCCCTCATCGTCGACCATCGCTTGCGCCCGGGCTCGGACAAGGTCGCCGCCGGCGCGGCGGAAGCAGCGCAAGCGCTCGGCGCTGCACCGCAGGTCCTGACGCTTGAATGGGCAAGCGGCGCCCCGTCCGGCGCGCAGGCCCTGGCCCGCCGCGCCCGCTATCGTGCGCTCGCCGAAGCCGCCCGCGCGCGGGGGTGTTCGCTGCTCCTCGTGGCCCATACGGCGGATGATCAACTCGAAACCGCGCACCTGCGCGAGGCCGCCGCAAGCGGTCCCTACGGCCTTGCGGGCATGGCCGAGATCGCGCCGGCGCCGGTCTGGCCGCACGGGCGGGGGATCCGCATTGCGCGTCCGCTTCTCGGCGTGCGCCGCGCTGCGCTGCGCGATTGGCTGCGCGCCCAGGGCGTCGCCTGGATCGAAGACCCCGCCAACGTCGATCCGCGCTTCGCCAGGGTGCGCGCGCGCGCCGATCTCACAGGCCTCTCGAAAGTCCAGGTTGAAGCCAGCCTTTCGCGGGTCGCTGCGCACGCCGCCGCCGCTGCCGACCTCGACCGCCGCGCCGCCGAGGTCCTGGCGCAGACTGAGATCAGCCTCGACAACCGCATCGACCTCGACGCCCGCGCGCTCGACGAGGCGCCGCAAGCGGTGCGTTTGCGCGCCTACGCCGCTCTGGCGGCGGCGGGCTCGGGACGCGCCGAGCCGCTGCGCGGCGACGGTCTCAAGCGGTTGGCGCTCGGCGGATGGGAAGCGGCCGCGCTCGGCGGGGCGCTCTTTTCAAGGCGTGGCGGCAGGCTCGCGGTGCGCCGCGATCCCGGCCCGGTCCTCGGGCGGGCGGGGCGGCCGGGCATCGCTCCCTGGCCTGCGCCCCTGGTGGGGGACGTCTGGGACGGGCGGGTTCTGATCGCGGCCGCAGCGGAAGGATCGACGATCGAGCCCCGACGCAGCGCCGTCGCGGGCGTCTGCGCGATTGTCCGGATCGGGACCGAACCGCCGGTGCGCCTCGCGGAGGCCGTCTCGTCCGGGCTTTTGACCGCCAGGCCGCTCGCCCGCGACCTTATCGCCCATGTGCTTTGGCGGACGCATTCGGGCGTTGAGGGCCCCTGGTGACAAACTCGTGAAGGCTTGGCGCGTTTGCAACTCGCCTCGTGCGGACCTTGGGGTGTTCTTTAAGGGCTGTGGCGCCTATCTTGGATCGGAGGGTCCCAGGCCGCGCGCGCGGCCGCCCGGTAAGGTTTGGTCATGCCCATTCGCAATCTGCTGATCTGGGGCGCGATCGCGCTGCTCTTGGTCGTTCTGTTCTCCGCGTTCCAGTCGCCGAATTCCAACCGCGGCGCTGTCGAGCACACCTACAGCCAGTTCCTCGCCGAGGTGCAGGCCGGCAAGGTTAAGTCGGTGGAAACCGTTGGCGAGAGTGTCCGCGGGACGACGACCGACGGCAAATCCTTCGTCACCTACATCCCCGCCGGGTCGATGCAGGACACCGTGCGCGAGCTGCGCAACGCCAACGTCGACCTGCGCACCCAGCGCCCGCAATCGGGCCCGACGCTGATGGACATCCTGCTCGGCTCCCTGCCGATGCTGCTGTTGATCGGGGCGTGGTTCTTCTTCATGCGCCAGATGCAGTCCGGCTCCGGACGCGCGATGGGCTTCGGCAAGTCCAAGGCCCGTCTGCTCACGGAAAAGCAGGGCCGCGTCACGTTCGACGACGTCGCCGGCATCGACGAAGCCAAGGACGAGCTGGTCGAGATCGTCGACTTTCTGAAGGACCCGCAGAAGTTCCAGCGGCTCGGCGGCAAGATTCCGAAGGGCGCGCTGCTGGTCGGCCCACCCGGCACCGGCAAGACGCTCACCGCCCGCGCGGTCGCCGGCGAAGCCAACGTGCCGTTCTTCACGATCTCGGGCTCCGACTTCGTGGAAATGTTCGT
>JBMOIB010000072.1:0-14756 GCA_049317545.1 Caulobacterales bacterium
GGATCCGAACGGCGTTTATGACGGTCTGTTCGCCTGGGTTTGGCCGAACTGGGCGATCAACGTCTACAAGACCGGCTTGATGATCGAGCGCATGAATCCGACCGGGCAACGCGGCGTTCAGCTCGACTATTTCTACCTCATGCCCGACGGCGTCGAGGTCGCGGCCGAGACGATGGCGATGTCGGACGTCGTCACCGCCGAAGACAAATGGATCGTCGAACGCGTGCAGGAAAATCTCGACGCGGGGATCTATCACGTCGGGCGGCTTTCGCCGCGCCACGAAGGCTGCGTCGCCGCTTTCCAGGCGTTCGTCAAAGAAGCGACGGCTTGACGCGCTAGAGCGACAGGCCGCCGTCGACGATCAATGTATGTCCGCACACGTACGATGCGAGCGGTGAGGCCAAGAACAAGGCTGCGCCGGCCATGTCCTGCGGCGTGCCCATGCGCCCGACCGGGATCGCCGCGAGCGCCCCGGCGCGTCGCTCGGGATGATCCGTCGTGACCTTGGTGAGCTTGGTGTCGACGAGGCCGGGCGCGAGCCCGTTGACGCGAATGCCGTCGGGCGCCCACGCTTGCCCAAGCGTTTTCGTCAGGCTGATGGCGCCGGCCTTCGACGCCGAATAGGCCGGGTTGCCCACGTTGGCCTTGAGCCCGGAAATCGAACTCACGATGACGATCGAACCGCGCCGTTCCGCGAGCGTCGGTTTGAACCGGCGCGCGCAATGCATCAGGCTGTCGAGGTTCACGGCCATCACTTTGTCCCAACCGGCGCGCTCGAACTCACCGCGCCGATAAACCACCGTGCCCTGACAGAGGATCAGCACATCCAGATGCGGAAAGGGCGGCGGCGCTGCGGCGATCGCGTCCGGATCGCCGACGTCTACGCCGGTATATCCGAGGCCGGTGAGGTCTGAGCCTTCGAGGCCTGCATATTCGGCGGCCGTCGCGCGCGTCCCCCAGACGTGAACGCGCGCGCCCGCCTCACGAAACGCATGCGCCACGCCGTTGCCAATGCCGCTCGAGCCGCCGACGACAAGCACGTTCCGGTCGCTGAAATCGATCACGCCGTTTTCCTCCCTCTGGACTTTCATCCAGGGTGGAGCCGATCCCGGCGCGGCTCAAGCGCGATCAGCCGCGCGCCGCGGCTTCGAGCGTCGCGATGTCGAGCTTCATCATCGGCATGAAGGCGGCGACGACGCGCGCCGCCGCCGCGGGATTGCTCATCCACTCGTTCAGGCGCGACGGTATGATCTGCCATGTGAGACCGAAGCGGTCGACGAGCCAGCCGCAGGCCAATTCCCGCCCGCCTTCGGCGGTAAGCGCGTCCCACAATTTGTCGATTTCTGCTTGCGTCTCGCAGGACACGCTGATCGAGGCCGCCTCATTCAGCTTGTACATCGGACCGCCGTTGAGGGCCCTGTAGGGGACGCCGTCGAGTTCGAAATCGACTACATGGGCGTGGCCCGCGGGCATCGGCGCCCCTTCGCCATGGCGCATGATCGAAACGATGCGGGAATTGGGAATAAGCGCCGTGTAGAGCGTTGCGGCAGCTTCGGCGCTGCGGTCGAACCAGAAGCATGTGGAAACACAGCTCATCTTCGAGGCCTCCTAGGCGAGCGTCTTGGCGAGCGCTTCCAATTGGTCGGTTGCGCGGCTCCAACCCTCGAGGAAACCCATGTCGGCGTGACGCTTGGCGGCGTCGATCGTCCAATGGCGCGCGCGGGCCGTGTAGAGCGTGCTGCCTTCGCCGAACTCTTCGAAGGTCAGGACGCCGGTAAAGAACGGCTCTTCCGACGGCGTCCAGTCGCCGACGAAAGCATCCGTGAAGACCAGGCGGCGCGGCGGGTCGATCTCAAGGTAGGACCCGCGGTTGGGAACGATTTCCCCGTTCGGCCCGTGCATCACGATGAGGTTGCCGCCGCCAGGACGCAGATCGATCTCCGCAGACGCGGTTGTCCAAGGCGCCGGCGTGAACCAGCGCACGATGAGCGCCGGTTCCGTCCAGCAGCGGAAGACTGCGCGCGGCGGCGCCGCAATGGTCCTAACGAGGATGAGTTCGCGCGGGTCATCGGTCATTGGGGGCTCTCCGAAGGAATGATCGCGGCGGCGGACGCGATGTTGGGATTCGAGGGCTCATTGCCCGCCCGGACAAGGCCGAGCGGCTCCATTTATCGCTCGCTGTCGAGCATCCGCATTTGTTCCGGCGCGTAGCGCTCGCCGGCGAGGGCGCCGGCGGGCATCGCCGCTTCGATGTCGGCGAGGTCTTCGGCTGACAGGCTCAATGACAAGGCGCCCAGCGCCTCCGTCAGGCGATCGAGGCGCCGTGCGCCGACCAGCGGCACGATGTCTTCGCCGCGCGAGAGCGCCCATGCGATCGCGAGTTGCGCGACGGTCGCGCCGCGCGCTGAGGCAAGCGCGGCGAGGCGTTCGACCAACGGCAGATTGCGCGCGAGATTTTCACCGTGGAAACGCGGAAAATGGCTGCGGCTCTTGAGGCTCTCGCCGGTGAGTGCGCCGTTCGAGACGAGTCCGCGCGACAGCACGCCGTAGGCCGTGAGCCCGACTCCCAGGTCTCGCAAGGTCGGCAGGATCGCCGCCTCCGGCATGCGCGCGGCGAGGCCATACTCGATCTGCAGATCAACGATGTCGTGCACGGCGCACGCGCGCCGAATGGTGTCGGCCCCGGCCTCCGAAAGCCCAATGAACCGCACATAACCTGCAGTCACGAGATCGGCGATCGCGCCGATCGACTCTTCGATGGGGACGCCGGGCGCTACGCGTGCAGGCCGGTAGATGTCGATGCATTCCACGCCCAGGCGTTTGAGCGAATAGGCGATCGCAGTCTTGGTGGCGCGCGGATCGGTGGCGAAGCCGATGAATTCGCCGGTCGGCGTGCGCTGGGCGCCGTACTTGACGCTCAACACGTAGCTATCGCGCCGCCGGTCCTTGAGCGCCGCGCGCAACAGCATTTCATTGTGGCCCATGCCGTAGAAATCGCCCGTGTCGAGCAGGTTCATGCCGGCGTCGAGGGCGGCGTGAACAGTGCGCACGCTCTCGGCCTCGTCGGCCGGGCCGTAGAAGTCCGACATGCCCATGCAGCCAAGACCGAGCGCGCCGACGGTGGGTCCGTTGCGGCCGAGTTTGCGCGTGAACATGGCCTTCTCCTGGACAGGACTATTGTACTGCGCTGTCGTAGCCCGCTGGCGCACCCGGCGCCATTGCGGAAGACGCCCCATGAGCCCATCGCCGCTCGTCCTGATTGATGATCCCCGCCCGCATGTGCGTCGCCTGACGCTTAATCGGCCCGACAAGCGCAATGCGCTTTCGAACGATCTGCGGCGCGAAATGTTCGCTGCCCTTGAGGCCGCGGATCAAGACGGTGACGTGCGCGTCGTCGTGCTCCGCGGCGCCGGCGCATGCTTTTCAGCCGGTTACGATCTCTCCGCCGATGGCGCCCGTCAGCCGCTGCCGTACTTCACCGCCGCCGGCGCCGGCCAATGGGCGCGGCATGTCGTCGACGGATGCTTTCGCATCTGGGACCTCGCAAAGCCGGTGATTGCGCAGGTCCATGGCTGGTGCCTTGCCGGCGGTTCCGAACTCGCCGCCGCCTGCGACCTCGTCTATGTCGCGCGCGACGCCCAGATCGGCTATCCGCCGGTGCGCACGATGAGCCCACCGGACACACAGTTCCATGCGTGGTTTTGCGGGCTGCGTCCGGCGATGGAAATGATGCTGACCGGCGACGCCATGGACGGCGAGGCGGCGGTGCGCACCGGCTTCGCCAATCGCGCCTTTGACGCCGCCGATCTTGAATCCGAGACCCTCGCGATCGCCGAACGCGTCGCCAAGATCGCCAGCGACGTGCAACAGCTCAACAAGCGCAGCGTTCATCGCGCCATGGAGATCATGGGGCTTCGGGCCGCCGTGCGCGCCGGCGCGGACCTGCAGGCGCTCGCGCTCACGACCGAGAGCTCCAAGGCGATGTTCGCGGCCTTCCGGGAAGGTGTGAAACACGGGCTCGCCACGCGCGACGCCGCCTTCGGCGACTATACCGCCGCGCCGCGCGACGATCGCCAGGATCAGAATTAAGCTCGGCGTCGAAAAACCGTGCGGATCGTAAAGCTCGACACCAGCCGACGCACGCCGGGGAGGCGCGACAGCACGTCCTGATGAACCCGCTCATAGCGGTCGTCGCCGCGGACGATGATCCGCAGCAGATAATCGCTTTCGCCGGTCATCAAATGGCAGTCGCGCACCTCCGGGCAGGCCGCCACCGCCCGCTCGAACGCCGCCATCGTCTCCTGGCGCTGGTTGTCGAGCGTCACGGCCGTGAACACGGTCGTCGCCGGCCCGAAGGCGTCGTCGTTCAAAATGGCGCTGTAGCCGAGGATGAGGCCGGCCTCCTCGAGCGCTTTGACCCGCCGATGCGCGGCCGAAGGGGAAAGGCCCACGGCGTCGCCCAAGGCCGCGCTGGTCAGGCGCCCGCTTTCGGCGAGCGCGTGGAGAATGGACTCGTCGATCGCGTCAGTCGTCATGCAAAAAAGTCGCATGGAAATCCCTCAAACGCAATAAACAGAGCGTCGATTGGCATTTCATAACAAAGATCGCCAAGAATTTGCACGTCTCTTGCGATAGATTGGCGCTCTCAAGGAGATCGCCCATGCGCATCGGCTGCCCGACCGAAATCAAGCCCCAGGAATTCCGCGTCGGCCTCACGCCCGAAAGCGCCGCCGAATTGGTGCGGGCCGGCCATGAGGTGATCGTCCAATCGGGCGCAGGCCTCGGCATCGGCGCGGACGACGAGCGCTACGTTCGGGTCGGCGCGCGCATCGCGCCAGACGCAGCCGCCATCTTCGCCGAGGCGGAACTGATCGTGAAGGTCAAGGAGCCTCAGCCCGTCGAGATCGCCCGCCTGCGGCCGGACCAGACGCTCTTCACCTACCTGCATCTTGCGCCGGACCCGGCGCAGGCGCGCGCACTGATGGCCTCGGGCGCAACCGCGATCGCCTACGAGACGGTCACCGACGCCGCCGGCCGCCTGCCGCTTCTGAAGCCGATGAGCGAAGTCGCCGGCCGCATGTCGATCCAGGTTGGCGCGAACTTCCTCGAAAAGAGCCACGGCGGACGCGGCGTCCTGCTCGGCGGCGTGCCGGGCGTGCGCCCCGCCGACGTCGTCATCCTCGGGGCCGGCGTCGCCGGCTACAACGCCGCACAGATCGCCGTCGGCATGCGCGCGCGCGTCACCGTGTTCGACAAGAACGTCGCCCGGCTTGAAGAACTCGACCGCGAATTCAACGGCCGCCTGGAGACTGTCTATTCGACGCGCGCCGCCGTTGAAGAGGCGGTCAAAGAGGCCGATCTGGTGATTGGCGCGGTGCTGGTGCCGGGCGCTTCAGCCCCGAAACTCGTCACCCGCGACATGCTGAAAACCATGCGGCCTGGCGCGGTTCTGGTGGACATTTCGATCGACCAGGGCGGCTGTTTCGAAACGTCACGTCCGACGACGCACGAGAACCCGGTCTTCACGATCGATGGCGTCATTCATTATTGCGTCGCCAATATGCCAGGCGCGGTTGCGCGCACGTCGGCCTATGCGCTGAACCATTCGACGCTGCCGTTCGTGCAGGCGTTGGCCGGAAAAGGGCCCAAAGCCGCACTGGCCGACGATCCGCATTTGGCGGCCGGCCTCAATGTCGAGCGCGGACGGATCGTGCACAAGGCCGTCATCGAGGCGCTCGGCTTTTCAGTCTAGGTGGCGCTCAGACGCGAAACTTCTCGCGTTTGTGGCCTTTGGCCTCGAGGTCGACGATCCAACGCGGCGGTCGTCCGCGTCCGGACCAGGTCTCGCCCTGCGGGCTGCGGAACGCGACGTCGCTCGCCTTCGCGCGGCCGGGCTTGCGCCCGCGCTTGCCGCGTTCTGCGCCGAACAGGTCGCTGAGATCGAGGCCGAGCGCTTTGGCCTTGGCGACCGTTTCGGCCTTCAGCGCGGCGCGGGCTTCCTCGAGCTTGGATTCATGAAGCGCCGAGGCGCGCTCGATCACGGCCGCCAGCGTTTCGGCATCGAGCTCTTCAAGCGACTTAAGTACGGGATGGGTTCGACGCGGCGCCATTGCCAAGTCCTTCTAAACTTCAAACAATTTGATGTTGGTCACAGTAATTTGCGCACCGGTCAATTTAAAGCAAGTGACCGGCGCTCATTTGCCGCCGCGTAATCTGCAAAAAGAAGCGCCGCCCCGAAGGGCGGCGCGTTATCCGCAAGCGGACGAGAAGACGAATTAGAAGCTACGGCGAACCGTTGCCCCGAAGGTGCGCGGCGCATTGGTGCTGAAGCCGAGGCGGGCGCGGCCGCCGCGTTCGCGGTCGAAGGCGAGGTTGGCGTTCTCGTCGGCGACGTTATTCACGAACACGAGGAGGTCCCACGGGCCGTTGGACAGACCGGCGTTGAGATTGACCAGCGTATAGGACGACAATTCCAGGTTGAGGCGGGTAACCTCCGTACCCGTCGCGCCGCCGAAGGCGAGACGCGAGGAGAAGGCGCCCGCGCCGGCGACCTGATCGCCTGGTTGGGTGAAGCGGCTGCCGATCGTTTGCACCGAAGCGCCGACGAACGCTTCCGCGTCCGATCCCGCCCAGGAGGCCGGGAACGAATAGCGGGCATTGGCCGCGAACTGGTACTTCGGCACCGAAGCCAGGCGATTGCCGGAGGCGACGCCGCCGAGCACCGCGCCCGCGCTGTCGCGCACGGTCGAGTCGAATTCGGCTTCGACGATCGAGCCCGACAGCGAAAGATCGAGGCCGCGCACCGGGCGGACCGACAATTCGGCTTCGAGGCCCTGGCTATGGGCTTCCGGCACGTTGAACGAGATCCGCGAGGAGCACGAACCCGCATCGAGCGTGACCTGCAGGTCCTTGATGTCGGTGTAGAAGGCCGCCGCATTGAGGGTCACGCCGCCGCGCGAAATCTTGGCGCCGGCTTCGTAATTCCACAGCGTTTCGTCGCGGTAGGATTGGAAGCCGCCGAACTGGGCGCGGTCGGTGGCGTTGCACAGGGGCACGTTCAGCGGATCGTTGACGCCGCCGAGACGGAAGCCTTTGGACGCCTGCGCATTGAGCTTGACGCCATCCATGGCTTCGTAGCTGACGACGACGCGCGGCGAGAAGCCGTCCGAGGACGTCCGATCGTTGCGGCGATCGCCGTTCGAGAACAGGCCGCCCGAGGTGAACGAGCGCTTTTCCTTGTAGTCGTAATAGCGGCCGCCGGCCGTCACGGTCAGCTTATCGGTGAGGTCGTAGCTCGCCTCGCCGAACACCGCGACCTGACGCAGATTGTAGGGGAGGTCGGAATTATAGGGCGAATCGACGCCGAAGCCGTTGCGCGTCGCCGCCGCCGTTCCCGCGCCAAGCGCCACGTCCGTCGCCGCGTCATAGCCAGGCGTCGGCAAACGCTGGGCGTAGGTGCGGTCGGTGTCGGAATAGAAGGCGCCGAGAAGCCATTTGAACGCGCCGCTTCCGTTCGAAGCGACCCGCACTTCCTGGGTGATCTGCTCGACCTTGCTGGTGTCGCGCAGGTTCGACGGAGTGAGCAGGATGCTCGCCGGCAGGCGGAGATCGATCGAGACGGAATGCGTCAGAGCGCTCGCATCGCGGCTCACCAGGATGTCGCGGTCGGTGTAGCTCGTCACCGAGGTCAGGTCGAAGCCGTCGAACGCGACGTTGGCGGTCAGGTCGCCGATGAACGTCTGATCCTTGAACTCTTCGCTGAGCAGAAGGAATTGCTGGCGTTCGGCGAACCGGACCGGCGCGCGGGTGGTGGTGAACGGGTTGGCGTAGAGGTTGAACACCTCTTGGCGGTTGAACCCGTCGGTCTTGATTTCTTGATAGATCAACCGCGGCGTGATGGTGATGTTGGACGTCGGCTTGAACGTCAGCGCGATGCGTCCGCCCGAACGGGTTCCGCTGTTGACG
The DNA here is from genome assembly GCA_049317545.1 of Caulobacterales bacterium. Taxonomy (GTDB): domain Bacteria; phylum Pseudomonadota; class Alphaproteobacteria; order Caulobacterales; family Aquidulcibacteraceae; genus REEB506. The sequence goes on from JBMOIB010000072.1 coordinate 7,966, forward strand.
TCCTCATCGATCCGTCCGCCTTGGCGCAGCGCGTCGATGAAGCCGGCGAATTCGGTGTGGTAGGCGACGGCCCGGATCGCGGCTTTGCCGCCGGCGAACGGCGAATTGAACATCGCCTTCAGGTGGCCGCCGGTTCCGCCGTCGGCGAGCGTGTTCAGGTTCGCCTCGACCTGGCCCTCGGTCTTGTCCGTATTCGGCTGGTTGGTGATGTAGCGGATCGTGCCGCCGACTGAGCCCGAGCCGAACAGCGTGCCTTGCGGGCCGCGCAGGGTTTCGACGCGGTTCAGATCATAAAGGTCGAGGTCCGGAGTGAACAGCGACAGGGAGACCACGCTCTCGTCGAGATAGACGCCGACCTGTTCCTTCACGCCCGGCTGGTCACGGACGATCTGGCCGGCGGAGACGCCGCGGACGGCGACTTGGCTTTGACCCGGGCCGAGGTTCTGGATCGCGAGGCTCGCGACATTGCGCGACAGGTCCTCGAGCGTGACCGCGCCGGACTTTTCAATGTCCTTCTGCGTCTGGGCGTTGATCGAGAATGGAACGTCCTGGATCGTCGTCGCGCGCTTGGTCGCGGTCACGACGATTTCATTGTCGGACGCGCTCACCGGCTTGGTCGGCGCCTGGGCCAAGGCCGGCGTTGCAAACGCCAGGACGACGACAGCGGCGCAGCCGGCCTTGAGAAACGACTTAAATGTCATGGAGGTCCCCATTTTATGTTGTTATGAGATTGTTGCGCGCCCGGAACATTCTTGCGAAGCGAATTCCCTTCAAGGCGGAAAATGCCGGCGCCGGATGATCGATCTAAGACTGTGGCAAACGGGCCGCAAAGACCGTCCGAGCGCGGAGGGAGCCACGCTCAAATGAGGGGCGCGGCTATGGGGTCGCCCCAGGGACGGCGCACCGCTCGCCCCAGGGCCGGCGCGGCGCCCATATGCCGCGCGCCCGAACCGCGCGCCGCGCTTTCGACCCCGGTCCGGCAACTTCGTGGACGGGCGTCAGGGTTTTGGCTAGCTTCCCCGAACTGGGCGGCGGAATGCGCCGACGCGACCTTTGGGGGCGGGCTAAATGGAACTGACGATCGAAGAGCTTGAGAACGGCGTGACCAAGGCGACCCTGGTCGGCCGAATGGACATTGAAGGCGCCCAATCCGTGGATATGCGCTTCAACGTCCTCGCGGGCTCCAAAAAGGCGCTGGTCGTCGATCTGTCCGGCGTCACGTTCCTGGCCTCGATGGGGCTGCGCACTCTCCTGGTCGCCGGCCGCGCGATTGCGGTCAAGGGCGGCCGTATGGCGCTCGCAGGGCCGCAGGAGAACGTGATGCGCGTCCTCACCACGAGCGGCGCCGACGAAGTGGTCGCCGTAACCGACACCGTCGCGGCCGCCATCGCCGCGGTCCGGGGTTGAGTTCGCCGGTCGGTGGGGCCGCGATACGACGTCATTGAGTCCCTGGCGGGCGTTGCGCCCGCCGCAATCTGGGTGCGGGGCGCGCTCGAAGCAGCGGGTGCGCCCGAGCCCGTGCGCCAGGACGTCGACGTTTGCCTGGAAGAGGCGCTGGCCAATCTGATTTTGCATGCCGTCGCGAGGGGGGCCTCGAAAGGCGTCGCCCTTGAGCTTGACCTCGCGCCGGGGCGCGCAGCGGTCCGCGTGATCGACGCTTGTGCGCCGTTCGATCCGGTGAAGGCGCCGCCTCTGGATCCAGGCGCTATGGCGATCGGCGGCCGAGGCATCCGGTTGATGCGGGCGCTGGCGCACGACTTGGCGTACACAGTCGAGCCCCACCGCAACGTGCTCGCCATCGGGTTCAGCTGGCCGACCGCCGACGCTATAGCGCGCGCATTGGGCCACATCTCAGTCCTGGCGCGGCTGACGCCTGAGGACCGCGCCGCGCTCGCCGCCGCCGGAACCCTGGCTTTCCATCAGCCCGGCGCGATCCTGTTGCGCGAGGGCGCTAACAGCGATCTCGCCCTGGCGATCCTTGAAGGCGAAGCCGAAGTGCTCGCCGGCGGAAGCGGCGCGGATGCAGCCCCGCTCGCCCATCTCTCGGCGCCAGCGCTCGTCGGCGAGATTGGCGCGCTCGCAGGGCTTACGCGCACCGCCACGGTGCGCGCCCGCACGCGGGTCGTCGTGCTGCGCCTGCCACCCGCTGCGCTCCTCTCCGCCGGGCGCGGCGCGCCGGATTTCCTGGTTGATGTAGTGGGCCGCCTCGGCGGACAAATCCGATCGGTCAACCACGCGCTGGCGGTCTATGCGGCGGCGTTCCAGGCGCTGGAGCGGGGCGACCTGGACGACGCGCTCCTCGCACGCCTGCGCAATCCAAGCGCGGACCTCGCTGCGTTTGGCGCGGCGTTCGAGCGGCTGGCGTCACGCGTGGCGCAGGAACGGCGTATGCGCGCCGATATGGCGAGCGCCGCGATGATCCAACGCGCCCTGCTGCCGGCTGGCGGTGCGATGGTCGCACTGGCGGATCACATCGACGCCTTCGCAGACATTCGCCCGGCGCGCGACGTCGGTGGCGACCTGTTTGACCTTTTTCCGCTGGCTGACGGTCGCGTTGTCGCCGCCATCGGTGACGTGTGCGGCAAGGGCGTCCCCGCGAGCCTTTTCATGGCCTCCACCCTGATGGCGTTGCGCATGGCCGCGCAGGCGCATGACGACGCCGCCGCCATAGTCGCCGCCGCGAATGACGTGTTGTGCGCCCGCAACGACATGTCGATGTTCACGACGGCGATCGTCGCGCTGATCGATCCAAGGGCGCGGCGGGTGCGCTACGTCAGCTGCGGCCACAACCCGCCGGTGCATCTGCGCGCGGATGGCGGTTTCGAATGGGCGCCGGCGAAGGGCGCGCCGATGGGGCTTTTCCCCGGGCGCACCTGGGTGGTGCGCGAGGTCGAATTGGCGCCGGGCGATTCCTTTGTTCTTTACACGGACGGCGTCACCGAAGCGTTCGACCCGCAGGACAACGAATATGGCGAAGACCGCCTGACGCAGGTGCTGGCGAGCGCGTCCTCGCTGGACGCCGCCGGGATCGTGCGTGCGGTGATGGACGATGTCGCTCGGTTCGCAGACGGCGCCGACCCCTCCGATGACATCACCTGTTTGTGCGTCAAATTGGCGTAAGCGCCGCCATCAACGGCGCAAACGCCGGCCAGGCGGGATCAAGCGGGCGACCATCGAGCGTCAGGGCGGGTCGAGCGCCGATAAGCGCATTGACGAGCGCGAGCGCCGGCGCGGCGTTGAGTTCGTCTATGTCCATCGGCCGCGTGCGGATCGGTGCGCCGGCGGCGATCAGCGCCGCGCACGTCACGCTCGGCAACGCGCCCTCTGCCACGGGCGGCGTCGCGAACGAGCCGTCATCCAGGGCGACCAGCACGCACGCCGCAGCCGCGCCGGCGAGCCGACCTTGCGTGTTCAACAGCAAGGCTTCATCGGCGCCGGCGGTTTCGGCCTCGCGGCGCGCGATCACGTTGTCGATATAGCTCATCGTCTTCCAACGGGCGCTGGGCGCGGTTTCATTGCGCCGGATGGCGGAGGTGATTAGCCGCGCCGGCGTGCCTGGCCGCGGCGCCGGTGCGGCTGTCGCGTAAAGCGCGCCCCTTGGCTCCAGCATGCGCGACAGGCCTCGCGCGCTCATCCCGGCCGTCCATGAAAACCGCACCGCCGCGCGGCTTTGATCGAGGCCGTTTTTTGAAACGATCTCGCGCGCCAGCGCGTCCAGTTCGGCGGCGCAGGGTGGAGGCGCGAAACCGAGAGCGTCGGCTCCGGCTGCGAGGCGCGCGTGATGGCCAGAAAGGCGCGCCGGCGCCCCGTCGATCACCAGAAGCGTCTCGAACAGGCCGTCGCCCAGCGTAAAGCCACGGTCGGAGAGCGGCGCGGCGCCGTCAGTCGTCCAAACGCCGTCGGCGAATGCGATCATGGCCGGTCTCCGCGGATCGCAGCAAGCAGGCGCTGCGCCTTGGCTTCGGTTTCAGCGAGTTCCTCCTCCGGCGCGGAGTCGATCGTGATGCCGCCGCCGGCGCGAAAGGCGACGCGCCAATCGCTGCCCTCGCGGGTGCAGATCGCCGTGCGTATCGTCACGTTGAGGTCCATGGCGCCGTCGTCGCCGAACCATCCGATGCCGCCGTAACTAGCGCCACGCGCTGCGTCCTCGAGCGCATCGATCAATTGCATCGCCGCGATTTTCGGCGCTCCGGTGATCGAGCCGGCGGGGAAAATAGCCGCAAACAAATCGACGGCGTCCTTGTCGGGCGCGACGCGGCCACACACCGTGGAGACGAGATGGTGGACATTGGCGAAGGTCTCGACTGCAAAGAGCGTCGGAACGCGCACCGATCCCACCGCGCAGGCGCGGCCAAGGTCGTTGCGCATGAGATCGACGATCATCAGGTTTTCGGCGCGCTCTTTTTCGCTGGCGAGAAGCGCGGCGATCTGGCGGGCGTCGTCGGCGGCGCTCGCGCCGCGCGGACGGGTGCCTTTGATCGGGGCCGTAAGCGCTTGCAGTCTACCCTCCGCATCCGGACGAACGCTTACGCAACGCTCGGGAGAATTCGAGACGATCGCCGCATCGGGAAGCCGCAGATAGGCGCTGAAGGGAGCGGGACTGGAGGCGACGAGGCGAGTGAACAGGTCATAGGGGTGATCGCCGTCGCCCAGGCTGCCGGCGAAAAGGCGAGAAACGTTCGCCTGGAACACGTCACCGCGCCGGATCGCGGCGCGAACGGCCTCGACCTGGCCGAGGTAGCGATCCGGCGGTTCGGGCGCCGCGTCGCCGCCGCCGGGATGCGGCGCGGAGGCGTCTTGGCTCAGCATGGCTGCAAGGTCGGTCGCGGCGCCAAGGTCTGGCGCGCTAATGAAGGCCTCGCGGGTCTGGTGATCATAGGCGGCGACGGTGTCGTGGCGGGCAAGCGCCGCGAACGGTGCGCCATCAGGGCGCCGCTGCGGCGCCGCAGCCTCCAGAAGCCCGCCCGCCTCATAGGCGAAGAACCCCGCGACGCCGGCCTGAAGCGGTGGCCCCTCGCACGTCGCGCGCGGCGCCAGCCGCCCGCGGATGGCGGCGAGCAAAGCCTCTTTCGGCATCGGCTCATCGACGATCAGCGCCTCGGCAGGCGAGGGGGCGATGAAGCTCCAGCGCCCAGCCGGGCCGCGGCCGTCGCCGTGGAGAAAAAGGGCGAGCGGAACATCCTTAAAGGGGGCGAACGCCGCCGCCGGGTCACGATAGGGGATCGGGACGAGGGTTCGCGCCATGCTGCGTTCCAGCGCGGCGCGGCCGCGTGGTCAAGTCACACCGGGGCGCCCCCGTAGGTAGGCATGGAGTTCCCAGTTTCGGCGATCCGGTCTATGCGACGCGGCGGAGGCGAAAACTCGTGCACAACGTCCATATCCTGACGCTCTCATGCGACGACCGACCCGGCATCGTGGCCAAGATCGCAAGCTGCCTGTTCGAATACGGCGGCAACATTCTCGACGCCCAGCAGTTCAACGATCTCCAGTCCGATCGCTTCTTCATGCGCGTGGTGTTCAGCATCAGCCCGGATGCGCCGTCGTACCCGTTCCTGCGCGACCGGCTGGCGATGATCGCCCGCGAATATGAAATGGACTGGCGCCTGCGCTCCAAGGCAGAGCGGACGAAGGTCCTCTTGATGGTCTCCAAGTTCGACCATTGCCTCGCCGACCTCCTTTATCGTCGCCGGATCGGCGAACTCGACATGGACGTTGCAGCGATCGTCTCCAACCATCCGCGCGCAGCGCTTAACCTCGATCTCGGCGACGAGATCCCGTTTCATCATTTGCCCGTAGATCCGCAGGACCGGGGCGCCCAGGAGGCGAAGGTCCGCGCTTTGGTGGAGGAAACAGGCGTCCAGCTGGTCGTGCTCGCGCGCTACATGCAGATCCTGTCGAACGAGATGGCCACATTCCTCGCCGGGCGCTGCATCAATATCCACCACAGCTTCCTGCCGGGCTTCAAGGGCGCGCGGCCTTACCATCAGGCGCATGCGCGCGGCGTGAAGATGATCGGCGCGACCTCTCATTACGTCACCGCCGACCTCGACGAGGGTCCGATCATCGTGCAGGACGTCGAACACATCTCCCACGTCGACACGCCCGACGATCTGGTGCGCAAGGGCCGCGACATCGAACGGCGCGTGCTCGCCCGCGCCGTCCATTATCATCTCGAGGACCGGGTGCTCCTGAATGGGTCACGCACGGTCGTCTTCCGCGACTGAGGGAACGTCATGATCGTCCTGTCGGGCACCGTCCGGATCGCGCCGGGCCGCAAGGCCGACGCCGACCCCCACATCCGGAGCATCGTTGCGGCGAGCCGCGCCGAACCCGGTTGCCTCGCCTATTCGTTCGCCTATGACGTCGAGGATCCCGATCTGGTGCGGATTTTCGAAATCTACGCGGACGACGACGCCCTCGCGGCGCATCGCGCCGCGCCGCATTTCGCCGCCTGGCGGGCCGCCTGGGCGCAGGCCGGGATCGGCGACCGCCAGATGAGAGAATTCCGCGTCAGCGAAGCAAAGGATACCTGATGACGAAAATGCTGCTGCTTCTGCCGGGCGATGGGATCGGCCCGGAAGTCATCGCCGAGGTCCGCCGGCTCATTGAGGTGCTGCGCGCAGACGGGCTCGCGCTCGAGGTCGAGACTGCGCCATTCGGCGGCGCCGCGATCGACCAGTTCGGCGTTCCGATCACGGATGATGCGGTTGCCGCCGCAAAGGCTTCGGATGCGGTTCTGATGGGCGCGGTCGGCGGTCCGCAATGGGCCAAGGTCGCGCGCGACAAGCGGC
>JBMOIB010000073.1:0-14514 GCA_049317545.1 Caulobacterales bacterium
GGCCAACTCGCGCTGCCGGGCCCGCCGCTCGCGCGCGGCCTGCCTGAAGTCGACGGGCTCGGTTTTGGTGGATTTGGCTTCGGCCGGGCCGGCGGGAGGCTCAGACGTCGTCATCGACTCCAGGCTGCCGCTGCGGTCATCAGACTCGGCCGCGTCATCGTCTTTCGGCGCCGAGGCGAGCCAGAGGCCGAAGGCCATCCAGAGCTTGACGATGACGCCGATGTAGAGGGCGGACCAGACGCGAACATCCTCGGGCGTGATCTCATAGCCAAGGTCGGTCAGGACCTTGGAGATGGTCGCAAACTGCGCATGGCTTTCGGCTGGCCGGGCGCCGATCGCGGCCAAGTCGGAGCGCAGTTCGCCGTGCCGCGCCGTAGCGGTCGCCAACTCGGCGGCGACCAGGCGTGCCGCTTCGAGCCGCGCGAGTTCACGGCGACGGCTTTCGGGCACCGGAAGGCTGGCCTGCTCCAAGCGCTGGATCCGTCCCCGGACCGCCTCGGCCCGCACCGCCAAGGCTTCCGCCGGCAGGTCGAGCTTCTGCTCCTGCAGAGTTGTGCGTCTCTGCACGATCGTCGCCTCAAGGTCAGCAAATTCGGCCTTCTTCGCGTCATACGCCGCGACGGCTTGCGCGCGGATCTCGCCGTCAGCGGCGCTGTGCAGCGAGATCGCCGAAATGTCCGCAGACAGATTGATGGCGAAGGTCATCAGGAAAACGGCGAGGCCGAGTCCAGCCTTCACGATCTCGACGCGGCGGGCGGCTGCCATTGCGACCACGAGCGCAAAGGCCTCAATGATCGCGAGTGAGACGCCGATGCCTTGGAAGACCCAGCCCTGATCGGCGCCTTTCGCCTCGCCGAAACTGCCCCAGAATTCCCAGGTCAGGGCAATTTGGAACACAGTCAGCGCGATTACCGCGCTTGAGAGCACGATGCGCGGGATGCGCTCGCCAAGACCATCCATGCTCATGCGTTTCGCTCCTGTGGGTGGATCGATCGGTAGTAGTGTTCGGCGATACGCCGACAGCCCTCGGCGGCGAGCGCGCGAAGGGGCAAGCGCGTGTGATGGCTAGCGGCCATGAGCTCGAGATAGACCGCCTCCGGAACGTCGCCCGTGACCTTGCGAAAGGACCCGAGCGCGGCGTTTGGATCGAAGCCGAGGGGTGCGCGCGCGCCGAGCAAAGCTTCCCGCTGGGCCAAGAGCCGCAATTCTGCGGCGACAAGCGCGCAACCTTCCGCGACCAGCAGCTTCAATGGTTTCCGCGACCGCACTTTGACGGCCAGTAGGCGCAGATAGACGGGCTCAACGAGCGACGTCGTCACCTGGCGTGTTACGGCAGCAGGCCTTGCCATCGGCGCAGCTCCTCCATCGCGCATAGCGCGTCGTGTGGTCCGAATGAGAGACGTCTTTTGGCGTCCCTACTCCCGCGGACCCAGACCCCACCTTGTTTTCTAGCGGGCCGCGGCAGTGGGTTTAGCGTGAGCGGGGCGAGTCGTTGCTTGGCGGCTGTTGGGCTGCCTTGGCGTCCGTTGGCCCACCTGCGTCCTTCAACGCTGTGGAGTGCCGCAACGGACCATCATCGTGAGAGCCCCGTTCGCCCGGGATGCGGCGCTGTTGCGCTTTCCAGAGGCGCAAGTCGCCGACCGAATAGCGGATGTGCCTGCCGATCGGGTGGTAAGCGGGCCCCTTTTCTTGAGCGCGCCATCGATCAAGTGTGCATTTGTGGAGGCCGAGAAAATGCGCGGCCTGGGCTGTGTTCAACAGTTGCGACGGGTCCTGATATTCCTCGTCCATGAGAGCCTCCTCGCGCCGGGCGGCGCGTCGTAGGATTATCGATTGGGTGGAGAGCCGAGCGGGCCAGAGTGCCGGTCGGCGATGACCTGCGCGATGACGCGCGGTCGAACGGTAGCGCCGCCCGGCTTTCTTCGTGCTGGGGGAAACCGGTTCGATTCTGGCCGCGAATTGCTCAATCCGTTCGACATGGCATGCCCTCTCATTCGGCCCCAATGGGGGGCGCGTTGCTGGTCGATAGTGGTTTTATGTGGTCAGCGAATCCGATTAAGGGTCGCCTCTAGCCGAGACTAGGTCTGGGACATCGATTGGTGTCGGCAACCATCTATTGTGTCCCTCCTTGCCTTCAGCGCACCGAGCAGGATGATTCGACTCGCCCGAGGCGCCAAGAGGGGGGGCTGTGGATAATTCACAGCTTCTGAACATCTGGCGTTACGGGGTTGACGACCGTCGGCGCCTCAGAATCACGAGCGCCGACGAGAACCAACGAAAGCGGTCGCTAAAAGCGCCGATATCGGACGAATTTCATCGATAAGAATTTTTCGTGACAGGGCCAAGCGCACCCGCTCGTCCGCCCTACCCGCCGAACTTCCGGCCCGCGGCGTAGCTCTCGACGTAAGCCGTCAGCGCTTCCTCGAAAATCTCGATCATCGGCTTATCGGTTTCGGCGCTGATGGATTTAAGCCAGCGGAACAAGGTCGGCTCAACATAGCCGGTCACGCGGCGCATGCCCGGATAGTCGCCGGTCATGCTGGGCTTGGCGCGCCGACGGCGACGCGTTGGCTGTGCAGCGGCGACGGAGCCGGGCGCGTTCGATGGCGCCGCCGGAATTGCGGCGGGCATTGGCTCATCATCGACAATCAAGCGGTTCTGTTTCGTCGTCATGCGGCTCCTTCAGTAATGGGCGCCCTGAGGCGGGCAAATGGGTCGGCGAGCAAGGCTGTCGGCTTCTCGGCGACGGCGATCGGAGCTTCGGAGACGACGCGCGTCGGGGCCGTCAGCAACGCGTCCGCCAACCAGGTCCAGAGCGCGCCAATCTCGTCAGCCGTGCGCGATTCAGGCGCGATCTCCGGCGCAGTCAAACCGTCACGGAGCGCGCGGACATAAGGCTGCAGGAGCGTGATCGTGAGCGGCGCGGGCGCGATCCCCTTCCCTTCCAAAAAGGCGGCCGCGTCTTGGCCGATGGCCTGCGAATTGTGCGGCACCTGGTTCACGATGAAGAAGGCATGCGCCTTCATGTTGTGGACGAGATTGATCGTGGCCTTCGCGGCATGCAGGTCAAAATAACCAGGCCGCACTGGGATCAACACGACGTCAGCCACTTCGACAGCGCGGGCCGCCGGCGAGTCGGCGTGCGGCGGCGTGTCGATGACGACCAAATCAAAACCCTGCCGGCGCGCGTCCGCGACATCATCTTGCAAGTCGTTCGCGAAGCTGCGCCGAACCTCAAGCCGCGTATCGAACCAACGGCCATGCTGTTCCGCGAGGCGCTGACGGTCTTTGGCCCATTGGGCGGCGCTGCCCTGCGGATCGAGGTCAATGACGAGCGTGGCGAGCTTGGCCTTCTGCGCCGCAACCGCGACATGCACCGCAAGCGTTGTCTTCCCTACCCCGCCTTTCGTCGACACGATCGATAATGTTTTCATGCTCATTCCACGCAGATCTGCATAATTGAACAACCGCACATTTTGCATAATGCGCAGCTTTATAATCACAGGATTACATAACTGCGGAATCTGTGAAGACCAAAAAAGCTGAACTCGGTAGCTGGGCAGTTGCGGTTTTGCAGAGCCGCAGAACGCGCCTAGCGACACACCAACCCATTGAACGGACTATCTTCTTTTTCCTGTGCGCTTGCGTAGCTGTGGCGTTCTGCGGGTGCAGAGCGTCGGTTGAGCCTCGCGAGCACCTGCAATTGTGGACCGCCGACTGGACGTCTGGGCAGAAGCAGAACTGCAGAACTGTGCGCATCTGGACCAGCATGGTGGCTGGCGGGCGCCGCTTGGACCGGCCAGCCACAGTCACGACGGACGCAGGTCGCGGTCACTGCCGAGCACGCCGCAAAATCGGCCGAGCCGCGCTGACGCCTCGACCGTTCACCGACTGCGCAAGTGCAGAATTGTGCGCCTGTGCGGTTATGCGCTGAGGGCATCCCGGTCAGTGTAGGGACGAATTGTCTGCGCCGTCACGGCTTCATCGGCGAGCGTCACATCCTGCCAGCGCTCGGGCGGCGGCGCCGAGATGAGCTGGGCCGTCCAGAGATCCTTCAAGATCGCGTGCTTCACGCCTTTGCAACGGAGACCGTTGTAGCGCGGCGCTTGCCAGGTCGAGCTGACGACAAGTTTGGCGTCGGCGGCGGGCGCCTGTGGATCAAGCGTGCGCGGCTCGAGATAGGCCCGGACGTCGCGCCCGTAGCCGTTCAGGTAGACGCGCGCGTCGCGCCACACCCGCACAGAAAATCCACACGCCGTCATGATGGCGGCGAGCTGGGCGGCAGGTGGAGTGGGGGATGTTGATCCGTATGCGGAATTCATGGCCGTTCCTTCTTGTTGATTATTATCGGCCCGTGCAGATTAGCGCCGTGACCAAAAACAACAAGAATAAGAATCGTCGGTCAGTTTCTGGACGCGGGTTTTGCCCGCCCAGCCCAAGCACGGCGATCAGGAGATCCGCGCCATGCTGGATGAATTAGTCGACGGAGCGAAACGAAATCCTATCTGGTTTGGCGCCGTGGCGACCATCACAGGCGTGCAGGCCTTCTTCGCCTGGGAGTTCTGGGGTGCGGTCAGCGACGACCCGGTCCATCAACTTGCGCTGCGCGCCCTCGGACTCGGCTTCGTTGCGGGCGAAGTCGTCGCGCTCGACATGGCGAGCCGCGCCGACCTCGCCGAGGAGCGGAAGCGCGCAACAACGCTACGCACCCTATGGGCCGTCCTCGCCGTCTCGACCTTCACTGCTGACATCAGCGCCTTGTCGCGCGTGCTGCAAGACGGGGACGCCGCACGCAACGCGGCGATTGCGGCCTACGAGGCGCGGCAAAGTCAGGTGACGGAGCTGGCCCGGAAGATCGATCAGGCAGACGATCCCTATGACAATCGACTGCGGAGCGTCGTGGCCTATGAAGCGGCCATCAACGGCAAACAACGCGAAATCGGCAGCGCGCGGCAGGACGGCGCGCCCGGCTCACAACGGCGTCGCCTTGAAGCGGAGCTGACGGACCTTCAAGCCGCGCGCGCGGCCGCAGCGGAAGTCGCTGCTTGGCAATCGCAGCGCGATGCCTTGCTTGCGGATCCAGCGTCCCATGCCGCGAAGCCACAGGCGGGACCAGTCGAGTTTCAGCCATTCGCGGCGTTGGCCACGCGCTTTGCGCAATCTATCGAACAGGCGACGGGACGGCCGCCAACGACCGAAGTGACTGGCGAAGATGTTCGCACGGCGATGGCGTGGATCGCGACCATTGCGATGAAGCTCATGCTGACATTTGGCGTCTGGGTCGGCCTGCAGCGGACACGAGCCTCTACCGACGCATTCGGTCGCGCGCGCGATGACCTTGATGCGACATCCGGAAGCGACAACCCATCCGATCGTCGGGATGCGCCGCCGTCACCCGGGTCGCCATTGCCGAGTGCTGTACCGCAGCCGCCCGCCAGTGCGGCGCCGACGCGTCCGCGCCCGCGGCGGCTGACGAGCCCGGTGGTCTTCAGCCGCGGCGGCGTGCAGAACGGCCGCGTCCGTTAATCGCCGAGCCCGAAGTCCCGCTCAGTGTCGCGCTGGAGGTCCGCTGCTCGCGGTTTGTAGTCGAGGGTCGGTGGCGTGGGGACGGGACCAAAGACGAAGGCTGGCGGCTGCGGCAGATCCGCGTCCACGAGCTCGCGCCAGGCATAATCGAGCGTTGTGTCTTTGAGGCGGTCATGCCCGAGGAGCCGCATCAGTTTGGCGTCGGTTGGGAAGTCCTGTCGGTTGTAGAACAGGTCGACGCTGTCGCGGTGACGCGTACAAGCCACGTAGGCCATTTGCGCATCCATCATCTCCCCCGCGAGCACGTAGGTGCGATCGACCGTGACGCCCTGTGACTTGTGAATCGTCAGCGCATAGCCTTGGTCGAGATAGCTGTAGGTGCGGGGATCGAATGAGACCGTGCGCCCATCGTCCAGCAAGACTTCGAACTTCCCTTCTTTCGAGAACGCCGAAATCGTGCCGAGCGACCCGTTCTGCACGCCAAGGTCGCGGTCATTCTTCGTGAAGAGCAACCGGTCCCCTTGCGCAAACTGCCGCGTCGCGGATTTCACGACCGTCTCGCCGTCCTTTTCCTCCATTTGGCTGATGGTGGTGGTGACCTCGGGGCCGAGCTTTCCTTCGGCGCGGAGCTTCGCCCGCGCCAAACGGTTGAGCGCCTGCACCTCGGTGCGCGTGTGGGCGAGGATGAGCCGCGAGGCGGTCTGAGCGCCATCGGCGTGCCACTTATCGATCAAGCCGCGCCGCGCCTCTTCAGGATCGCGGCGCTGGTGGAAATGCCCGTGGGCGCGATAGGCAGCGAGCGCTTGCGGCGCTCGCGCGTTCGCGAAGTCGACACTCGCCTGGCGCTGCCAGTCGGTACGTTGGCGGTGAATCGTCGACAGGCGCGCCGCGCCAAAGCGCTTCACAAGCGATTGAAACGCGCCGCCGGCGTCGATGGCTTGGAGCTGACGGCTATCGCCGACCATGATGACCTTCGCCCCGACACGCGCGGCGTGACTCAGGATCGTTTTCATCTGGCGCGAACCGACCATGCCAGCTTCATCAAGGATCAGCACGTCCCCTGCCCGGAGCGGGTCGAAGGGACGCCGGCGTCCCATGTCTTTTGTCAGGCTCGCAATCGTGTCGGTTTTGATGCCGGCGCTTGCGCCGAGATCGCGCGCGACCATGGCCGACAGCGCCGCGCCACGCACGCGATGGCCCGAGGCCTGATAGGCCTTTGTGACCGCGGCCAGCAAATGCGATTTGCCGGTTCCGGCGAAACCGTGCAGCGCCGCGAGATTCTTAGCCTCCAAAAGAGCGCGCGCCGCGATGCGCTGTTCTTCCGTCAATCCGGCGAGATCCCGGTCAGACACGCGGGCCTTGACGCTCGCGCGTCCGGCCAGCTCCGCCGCGGCTTCTAGCATCGCGCCCTCGATCGCCTGCACCGTGCGCGTCGTGTACCGCGCCGGCCCCTGCATTTCGGCAGATGCCGCCTTCTGCAAATCGGGCGAGGCCATCACGCGGGCGTAGATCAATTGAAATTCGTGATCGCGATCTGCGCGCGCGGTGGTGCGGTGGATGAAGCGCGCGATATCGGCCGCTGTGAACGTCGATTGTGTCCGGCTCAACTGATCAAGGACCCACGACGGGTTCTCCTGCATCCGCGCAAAATTGCGGTCCTTGGCGGCGGAGCGTTCGGCCTGGCGGTGCTCGACGAGGATCCCGTCGAAGCCCTGACGTTTGGCCGGCCCCACGTAGCTGTCCGGCTCAACTTCCAGACCGCGCGCCTTGTGACTGCGGTGGTCGAGGCGGGCGGCGAAGCCGCGCGCCAGCAGGTATTGGTTGGCGTAGTGCGCCCAGGCCTCGCGCCATTCGGTGACGCGCGCCGCGCTGTTCCACTCCCGACGCTTCTTGCCAAAGCCATCGGGGCCGATGTCGCGCATCGTGAGCATGATGTGGGCATGCGGATTTTCGCCGCCGTCCGACGCGCGCTCATTGTGGATGAAGATGGCCGCCACCATCCCCTCGCGGACGCAGGTTCGCTCGACGAATGCCCGCAAGGCGCGCTTCCAATCCTCGAGCCGCAACTCCCGCGGCAAGCTGACCTCGAGCTCGCGATAGAGCTGTGCGTCATGCCGCTTCTCCTTGGCCTCGACGGCGTTCGCGAGCTTTTGCAGGTCGTAGACCCAGGCGGGTGCATTCGCCGGCGCGAGCACCTCCCTGGAGAGGACGCCGAACCCGTGCTTATCGATGCGCCCTTTCGCGCGATAATCGTAGGTTTTCTGCGTCGTCGGATCGACCAGGCGCTCGCCCGCGACATAGGCCATGTGGGCTGTCGCGACGCGCGATCCCGCACGGTACGCGGTGGCACCCGCCGCCGTCGCGCCGTTGGAACGGCCGATAATCTTGGCTCGCACATGGAACACGTGGATCTCGTTGGCTTTCGTTTTCGCGTGTTGTAATTCGTCGTTTATTATTGCTTCTTATGGCGCATTACCTACGTCGGCCTTGCCGACGTATAAGTGCACCTTTAGCTCATCTTGCCAATGCTTCGAATCATTCGCACATTAGCTTCTGTGGCCGATCAGCTGCAGCACTGGGACGAGCGTAATGGGGCGACCGATGAGGACGCTCCGTTACGTCGCTCTGGACGGCGAGCTTTCGGCGGAGACGGGACCTGAGAACGGGTCGTCTCGGCGTTTTGCGAGGATGTTCGGAGCTGGCGTAGCGGAGTGTCTACGGATGAGCGATGAACGAGATGAGACGCAGGATTCTGCTCCGGATGCGGAGCATCCGGAGCGCGCGGCGGCGCCCGCGCGCCGCCCGCGGCGCGACGGGTCGAAAACTGCCGCCAAGTTGCAGGCGCGCATCGCGCGCCGCGCCGAACGCCTGGCGCTCGACCAGCTCCGGCACCAAGAGTTGCTCGACAACCAGGAAAGCCGGAAGGCGCGGTCGCTATCGCGGCGATGGTTCGTGCTTGGGCGTGCGCTGGACGCGGCGCTCCGCGCCGATCCGTCTTTAGAGCCGATGATACGCGCTGCGCTTCTTCCGCATCTGCAGCGCCCGGACGAACGGGCATTGGTAGGCTGGGGCCATGGGGACGGGGGCTAGTCGCCGCTCTCTGTTTCAGAGCCGAATCGAATGGCGATGGGGCGAGAGGGCCAGCCCTCTCGCGCTCTCCCGGGATATTTGACCAAGGATATGGTTCAGGGTTGGGGCTGTTCTCTGCAACGACCCTGCCCTGCCTTTCTGCAATTGCAGAACTGTGCGTCTCTGCACGAACGTCCCGCATTCTGAGCAAGATCCGCGGAGCGAAAGCTCTCGCCGACGCCTGGGTGGCGTCGGCGAGGCATGCGCGTCAGTGCTCACTCGGCAGATAGAGCACGTCGTTCATGAACCAGAGCTCGACACGCTTCAGCGGGAAATCGGTCCAGCCGATCTCTTTCGCGTAGGCGATAACGCCGTCGCCATCGTGGCAGGCGAGCGTCGCGGATTTATCGGCGTGGACGTTCAAGCGCCAGAACTGCCAGTCCGGAAGACCGAGCTTCGCCGCCTCGGGCTGGATGAGAAGGATCTCGTCGATCAGCCAATAGGCCCCGGCTTGCTCGGCAAGGAAACGCACGCCGTCGGTAAAGGTCGTGCGGCGATTGAGGGGGTGGCGCCACCAGGTTTCGCTGCCGGTGAACTGGTCGAGTTGCGCTTGGGTGAGGGATGGGCGTTCAGACATATCAGGCTCCTTTCGTTCGCGCCGCGCGCCAATCACGCGGCTGATGGAGCCCGGCCACGCCGAGAGGCCGGCGGGCGCAAGGTGCAACACGGGAGCGGCGGCGCAGCCGGCGCGAATGGAGCGGGCCGCGCCTTGCGCCGTGTGAGCCGGCAATCGGCGTAGGGCCTCCAGAAGCAGCCGCGGCGGGCGCGCGGGCGCTGGACGGAGACGTATTTCGACGGCCATCGTCAGTGAGTGCAGGACGGCAAGTGGCGAAATGGGAGCCGTCCCCGACTGCCGAGACCTAGACGGGCGGACGCTGTCGCCGCGCTCATGGGCCTACGGTGGCGGCCTCGCGCCAGAGGTCATCCGTCAGCGGACAACGGCCTGACGCAGGCGTCGCGAGGCGCACGCGAACACGGTCATCGCCATCGACATGGCACATCTCTTCCAACGGCGACCAAGAGGCAAATGTCGCGCGCGCCTGCTCACGCGCTGCGCGTGGCGACGTTGCCTCCACGTCAAGCCGGAACTCGCGAGTGACCGAGACAACGACGCGGTACGGCGGCGAAGGGCGTGGAGAGGTCATAGGACCTCCCCTGCCGTTTCGGCCTCGTAGTGGCGTTGCGCGCGCTCAAGCGCGAGCCCGAAATCAAACTCCGGCGCGCGATCGGCGAGGTGCATGAGGTCACACAACAGGTCTGTGAGTGCATCTTCCCAGTCCGTGCGACACGCGTCCGAGAACGCGCGCAGCGCGACGAACGCCCAGGCGGCGCGGCTGGCGTTTAAGCCGTCAGGATCTGGCGGGAGCGGGAGGCTAGTCATGGGCCACCGCCACGATCCGGAAGTCCTCGCGGTCATAGCCGTCAATCATATCGCCCGCGGCGACCGCGTCAGCGACCTCCGCCAAATGGTCTGCCAGCTCCGCTTCGGCGTGAGCGCGCGTTGCGAACGTCTGGGGCTCACCATCGATGGTCCAGCAGTTTTCCCAGCCATGGAGAAAGCGGGTCTCGACCGCGAAGCGTTTTGGTCCAAGTGGGACACGCGTCATGGTCTGCGCCGCGGGATCGATAATGAAGGCCACGAACGGCGGGCGTTTTGGAGGTGTGGCGCTCATGGCTTCACCTCCCGAATACGGGTGACGCGAATGCGGGAGCCGATCGTGCGATGCAGGTCGCTCCAATAGGTCTCCGCGACCGCCTGTTCGTAGGCGCGTGGCACATCCTTTAGGCTTTCGGCCTCGACTTCGACCTCGTGGGTCAGCGTCTCTTTGACGATCAGACGGAACGTGCGGGTCATGGCTGCACCTCCTCGCGGGCGATGCTGTCGACGACCATGGCGCCATCAACGCCGGAGTCCTTCCATGAGAAGGCGTCCGCGCCTTCGTCGGCCCAGATCTCAACGGCCGCATCTTCAGCGTCGGCTTCAGTCGCCGCATCAATCCAGATCTCGTGGCTCAGCCATTCGCAGAGGATGACGCGGTAGCGCGTATGGCCCGGGGCGATGTCATGGTCGCCGCGACGCGGCGGGGGCGGAATGAGAGGCGCGCTCATTGCGCACCCCCGTTGTGCTCGCCGTCCTGTTTCGAGGGGACGCGCAGCGTCAGCCGTCCGGAAACAGGTGTGGCGTCCAGCACCAGATTGAGGCCGTGCCCGTCGGCGTTTGGCCAGGCGGCGCCGATCCGGACCCAGGATTTCTTCTCGCCTTCACCCACGACGACGTAGGCGTAATGACTCGGTTTCTTTGACATTCGTAGCTCCTTGTTACGTCCGCGTGCGGGATTGCGCGACGGACGGGAGCGACAGACGGCGGCGAATGAGCTCCACCGGAGCAGACCGTGGCACACGCCGCGTGAGCGGGGCGGAGCTGCACGGAACGAAGTGGAGGAAGCGAGCCGTCTCGAAGGTGGGGCGCGCCGCCGTAAGCCCCGTCCAGACCGTCAGCGCAGGATCCGCATCGTGAAGACGCTGCACGATGGAGCCACGAATCAAAGCCAACACCGGGCACGCTACGGCGGGCGCGGCGCGAGGCTATTCCGGGCACGGATTGCGCGGCGCGGTCCGTCAGCGCGAATGAGGACATCGCCTTCTGTTGGCGTCAGCCGGCGTGTACGCGCGGTTGTTGCGCCGGCTCTTCCCCGCGGGGGGTGAGGCGCCATCGTCGGGGGGCAAGGAGGCCCCAGATGTCCGATGCATTGATAGAAGCGGTACTGCTGTCACGGCCGGCAACGACGCCCAGCTCGGCAAGCGCGTTCGGCGTGACCTTGAAGACTGGCTGTCGCGCGGCGGATTACGGCAGGTGGCGCGGCCCGGTGTCCGAGGTGATCGACGGCATCACAGGTCGACTGGCGGCCGACGGACTGGAGCGCCTGACGGCACGCGTTTGGTCGCTTGAGAATACTGTCGTGAAGCTGATGGCGGCACTTGAGCCGGGCATCATCGAGCGCATCACGGCAGAGGTCGATGTCGCCATGGAAGAACTGGAGCCGAGGGTGCAAGCCCTCACGGCAATCCAGACGGAAACCACCAGCCTGCTGCATCGCTCAGTGACGCACGCGGAACGCACGACGGCGGAGGCCATCGCCGAGACGCAGGCGTTGCGAGAGGAACTGCGCGCCGCGCTTGTGCAAATCGAAGCCGCGCTCGCCGCGCTGCCCGCGACCTGGCGGCATGACATTCACGCCACGCTCGATGAGCTGCGCAATTCTCCGGACGCCGCAAATGCGCTGCTGCACGGCGCCGAAACCCTGGCCGCGTCACTCGCCCGCTCGCTCGACGACTTCAAGACGGGAGAACTGCAATGACTCGTCAGCATGCCGTAACGCCAACGACGCGCGCGCAGTACCTGGCGTTGCTCCGCAGCGCCACCAATCTCACGCCGCTCCACCAGGAATGGCCGCGCGGCACGATGGGTGTGCCGATCACCTATGACGCGTCCGGCGTCATCAGCTATGCGCTCGAAGGGCATCGTCTCGTTCTCGGCGAC
Organism: Caulobacterales bacterium; assembly: GCA_049317545.1. Classification (GTDB taxonomy): domain Bacteria; phylum Pseudomonadota; class Alphaproteobacteria; order Caulobacterales; family Aquidulcibacteraceae; genus REEB506. Next base: position 12,197 of record JBMOIB010000073.1, read on the forward strand.
CCCGGCGAAGGCAAAGGCACGTCGGTCTTCATGCCGTTGCTGCTCCATGACGTGCGAGGGTCCAACGGGCGCCGCGCCGGGATGATCGTCATCGACCCCAAAGACGGCGAATTGGTCCGCGTCGCGCGCGCCGTGCGGCGGCGCATGGGGTCACCCGTCTACACGCTCGATCCCTTTGGTCTCGTCACCGCACCCGGCGAAGCGTCGGACGGGTGCAATCCGCTCGAGGTGCTTGATCCGAAGGCGAGCAACTTCTTCGCCCGCGCCCGCGGGCTTGCCGCGGCGCTGATCGGGGAGCCCGACGCCAACGGCACTGACCACGGCCAATGGAAGAGTCGCGCAACAGAGCTGCTGACGGGGATCTTCGGCTATCTCGCCTGCACGCCAAGCGAAGAGCGCACGCTTATGCGCGCGCGCAGCATCATCCGCGGCCGCCCGGAGACAACCGACTTGGTGTACGCGAACATGCGGCACGCCGGCGCCCCGCCCTTTGTGCGCGAGACGGGCGAGGACCTGCTGCGTCTCTCCGAGAAGGCGCCGAAGGAGCTCTCCGGCTATGTCGCCGTCATGAGTCAGGCGACCCAGTGCGTCGATGATCCGCGCATCGCGCGGGTTCTCATGGGGTCGAGTTTCAACTGGGCCCATGTGCGGGAGTCAGGCGCGACGGTTTTCGTGACGGTCCCCGACGCCGAACTCGGCATGGCGGCGCCGTGGTTGCGCCTGATGGTCGAATGCGGTGTCGAACAGATCCGGATGGCGACCTGGCCGCACGCGCAGAAGCGCGCCGGCGCGGACGTGCATCTCGTGATCGACGAGGCGCGCGCTTTCGGCAACTGGCGGGCGATGGAGGACTGGCTGCGGGCGCTCCGCAGTGAACGCGTGAGCGTGCACTTCGCCTTCCAGAACCTCGCCCAGATTGCCGGTGTCTGGGGTCAGGGGCACACCCGGATGACCGCGGTGAAGGTCATCCAGTATCTTGGCTCGAACGATGTCGAGACCTGCGAATGGATCGCGAAGCTCGCGGGCGAAACCACGGTCGTCGACCGCTCGCAATCGACCTCCGGCAGCGAGAGCTGGCAAATCAACCTCAGCGAACAAACGGGCCACTCGACGCAGCGCCAAAGCGGCTGGTCGGAGAATGTCGGGGAAAGCGCCACGAAAAGCACCGGCAGCGCGATCGGCGAAACCGTCGGGATCTCGGAAGGCTGGAGCAGGTCGACGACGCGCGGCTGGTCGAAATCGGTCGCGATCGCGACCGGCTGGTCGCACCAAAGCGGCACGGGGACGAGCTACGGCTCGTCGTATGGCGCAGGCGGCGGCGGCGGGAGCAACACGAATTCGACCAGCTCGAGCGTCGGGTCATCCGGCGGCACAACGACGACGGAAACGGAAAGCGCGAGCCATACCTCCGGCACGTCGGACAGCCGCCAACACTCGCATAGCACGACCCGCAATGAGGGCGAGTCGAAGGGCGTCTCGACCGGTCGCGCGCATAGTGGCGGGATCGGCGAGGGCGAAACCAAGGGCAAAGGCGTTGGCATCGGCCAGGGACAGCAACGTGGTCAGAGCGCGCAACTGACAGAACGGCGGCGCCTTCTCACGGTGCAGGAGGTGCGGGGCCTCGCGCCCGACAAGGCGGTCGTTTTCGTGGGACGCGAGATGGGGGTCGTGGTGCGGAAGCTGCACTTCCACAAGAACCCCGCCCTGCTGCTGCGGATCGCCGAGGCGGACGGTGACGCTTAGCACGCGATTTGCCGCATCAATGCGTGCCGGTGGGATCGCTCACCGGCACGCCGTCGTTGGCGTCTCTCGATCACACCAAATCAATCAGGGCTCCAATTCGATCTCGCGGTCGGCGCCGCGCCCCCGTTCGCCGCCGCGCGCCATGCCACTCGGGTCGAATGCCGCGGCCCGTTCGGGCATCAAATCCACGAGCGCGGCTTGCTCCAGCGCTTGTGACCGTTCCGGCGCGCGGGCGCTCTCCTGGCTCCTCTGAGCGCCGTCGAAAAGTCCCCCGCCCGGCTGCGCGCCGGCGTCAACGCCGCGGACCATCGGTAAGAGCTCCGGCCGGACATCGAACCAGCGCTCAAGGGCGCGCCCAATGCCGTCAACATCGCGGCTGACTTCGCGCGCACCACCTTGTTCGCGGCGGCTGATTTCCGCGCTAAGGGCGTCGATGGCCTGGTCAACGCCGGCCGGCAGAAACCCGGCCTCGCGATCTGCCGCCAGCTCTCGGCGCGCCGCCTGCAGCTGGTCGAGAGGCCAGCTCCCAATCGGACTTTGGTGTCCGGGGATGATGTAGCCGGGTCCGCTCATCG
>JBMOIB010000074.1:0-14490 GCA_049317545.1 Caulobacterales bacterium
GCGTCGACGGCGTCCCTGCGCCCTACCAAAATGACCTCGTCGGCGCGCTGCTCGCGGCCGCCGGCGTCGCGTTCGATGACGGCGTTCGGCAAGCTGGCGCTGGCGCCCGACGTCCCCTGCCCATCACCGGAATCATCGGAGCCAGACGACCCGCTCCCTGACGAGTTGCTCCCCGATGAGCCCGACCCGGAAGATCCAGATCCTGACGAATCCGAGCCGCTGGACCCCGAGGACCCCGATCCCGAAGACCCGGAAGACCCGGACCCGGACCCGGACCCGGAGGGATCGCCCGACGAGCCGGACCCTGACGAACCTGACGACCCCGAGCCGGAGGATCCGGAGCCCTCTGAAGAGCCGGACTTATCCGCTTTACCGCTTTCGCTCTTTTCTTCGCCGCCGGAGCCGCCCGACGCGTTCTTGTCGTCTGCGCCTCCGGACTTGGACGTCTCGGAGCCCGCGGAGGAGGACCTGGCGTCCTCGGCGGGGCTAGGCCCGCCAGCGTGCTCGCGCTTGGTCCTATCCTGGTCAGATTTATTGTCATTGGACTTGCCGAACGAAATTCGTTCGTCGGATTTGGCGTCGCCAATAGACCGCTCGCGATCCTGCGATTTGAGATCCGCGGCATCGCTCTTGCGATCGAATTTCTCGACGCGATCGAGTTTTTCGTGGTCTTTAACGTCTTGATCAGAGCGAGCATTCGCCTGCCAGGCGAAAGTTACCGCCATGACAAGAATGAAAGTAGACGAAAGTCCAATGCGCTTATTCATGCAAGCACCATGATGAGCGATAAGACTAGCGCAGGACGGACACTTTGGGAATAATCGATGTCATCATCCGTTTTCCCACTAAGGCGGTCATCGTGGCGAAGTTCCGAAACGACCTGATCGAGCTCCTGCCCCGGCTGCGGCGTTTCGCGCTCGCGCTTTCGGGAACGTCGCAGGATGCCGACGATCTGGTGCAATCGGCGATCGAGCGCGCGCTGCGCCACCAGGGCAGCTGGAAGGACGGGACGAGGCTGGATTCGTGGATGTATAAGATCCTGCAAAACCTTTGGATCGACGAAATCCGCACCCGGCGCCGCCGGGCGGATCCGATCGACTCCGCCGCCCAGGTGGTCGGCGAGGACGGGCGTGACGTGACGTCCGTGCGGATCGATCTGGCGGCTGCGCAACGCGCCATGGCCGCCCTTCCCGAAGAACAGCGACTCGTTCTGACTTTGGTGGTGCTTGACGGCATGAGCTACCAGGAGGCCGCCGATACGCTCGACGTCCCGATCGGCACGATCATGAGCCGCGTCGCCCGCGGGCGCGCAGCTGTTGTGACGCGCTTAACCAATGAACCGGCAAGCAAGGCGCAGAAGCAATGGTCGAACTGAACGACGAAATCCTGAGCGCCTATATCGACGGCGAGCTCGATGCGCAGACGGCTGCGACGGTCGCGACGATGGTGGCGGGCAACCTCGCCATGCGCGAACGCCTTGAGGCCATGCGCGGCGCCGACGCGGCCATGCGGCGCGCCTTCCCTCTTGAGCCGGCCTCGCCGGCGGCGCTGGCCCGGTTGCAGCGCAGTTCAGTGACTCCCTTCCCGCCCCGGACGAGGCCGCAGCGCGCCTGGGCGGCCTTCTCCGCCACCGCGATCGCCGCCGCCGCTGCCGGCTTCTTCGTCGCCATTCCCGTAGCGTCAACCATGTCGGCGCGGACGGATGCGCCGTTCGCCGTCTCTGGCGCCCTGCGGTCCGTGCTCGAAAGCGCCCCGAGCGGCGAAGTCCGCGACGGCGCGCGTGTGGTCGTCAGCGTCAAGGCCGCCGACGGCCGCTATTGCCGCGAATTTGAACGCACGGCCGGCGATGCCGTCGATCACGGTCTCGCGTGCCGATCTGGCGCTGGCTGGAGCCTCGTCGCTCTGGCGTCGCAACCCAAAACGTCCGGGTTCGAAACGGCCGGCGTCAACCCGGCGATCGACGACGCGGTCGATGCGCTGGGCGCGACGATGGTCGAACCGACCGATGAGCAGGCCCTCCTGCAGCGCGCTTGGGCTCACTGACCACTTGATGGAATAGTTGGCCTAACGCATCGTTATCCTTCATTGCGCCGCTAGAGCGCAGGGAGGACCGCCATGGATTACCCGTCAAACGACTTCGACCCGAAGGCGATCCGCCTGCCCGCCTGGGCGCTGGTGATCGCCGGGTGCGGATCATTCTGGCTGCTCGTCGCGGCTCATCTGGGACGCTGAAGCGCGTACGGCCGATGTCGCCGACCGGAGCGTCGGCACAACCACGATCGTCGAGCCTAATTGAAAAGGGCCGCGTCTTGCGACGCGGCCCTTTCCGTTTGCACTGATCGCTGGCGACCTTAGCCCAAGAAGAAGTCGGCGACCGAGATCACGTTGCCGCCATTGCCGTTGACGTTGTTCAGAATGATCTGATCGGTCGTCAGGCCGTCCAATGAGACGATGGTGACCGTCGTCGTTCCGCCCGTCGTCGCCACCGTGACTTGAGTTGCGAAGGTCGTAGCGTTGAACCCATAGGCGCTGATGTCCAGAACGTCCTGACCGCCGTTTGGGTTGGCGTCGAAGTCGGTAACGGTGTCGCGACCGCCGCCGATGCCGAACACAAACCGGTCGAGACCGGTCCCACCCGTGAGGTTGTCGTTGCCCGTCCCGCCGATGAGCGTGTCGTCGCCGGCGCCGCCGCTGAGGGTGTCGACGCCGATCCCGCCACGCAGCGTATCGTTGCCGCCGAGCCCGGTCAGCGTGTCATTGCCTGCGCCGCCGGTCATGTCGTTGGCGTCGTTGTTGCCGTTGGCGTTGATCGCCGCAGCGCCGGTATAGACGAGGTTGTCCACATTGGCGCCAAGCGTGAACGCGTTGAGGCTCGTGCGCACGGTATCGACGCCCTGTCCGGCCGTTTCGGTGATCGTGATGCCGGCTCTGTTGACGATGAACGTATCGTCGCCGAGACCGCCGATGAGCGTATCGGCGCCGCCCGTGCCGCCGTCGAGTGTGTCGTTTCCGGCGCCGCCATTGAGCGTGTTGGCGTTGGCGTCCCCGGTGAGGAGGTCAGCGCCAGAGCCGCCGATGACGTTTTCGACCCCGACCAGCGTATCCGTGCCCGTATCGGCGCTGGTCGCCGTTCCGAGCGTCAGATTGACCGTCGCGGCCGCCGTCGTGCCCGCAAGCGTGTAGGTATCGACGCCGGCGCCGCCGTCGTAGCTGTCGTTCCCGTCGCCGACGGTCGCAACGAGCGTATCCGTGCCTGCGCCGCCGTTGATCACGTCGCTTCCGGCAAGGCCGGTGATCGTGTCGTTGCCAGCGTTGCCGTTCAGCGTATCGGCGAACGCCGTTCCGTTGATCGTCTCGTTGCCCGCGCCGCCATTGAACACGATGCCGCCGCCCGCCGCGACCACCGCGGTGTTGGCGCTGATCGCCGTTTCCGCAAAGGTCTGAGCGTCCGTGTACGTTGCTTCCGCATGCATCACCGCGCCGACGTCGGCGGCGGTGAGCACATAGGTTGCGCCGGATGCGATCTGCGTCGCGCCGCGGAACCAGGCGATTGCAACGCCCGTCGCCGCGCCGTCCGGATCGGCGCCGAGAGTCGCCGTCAGGGTTTGGCCCACCGCAGCCGTTCCGGTGACCGTCAACGGCGCAACGCCGTTGTTGATCGCCGACACAATGGTCGTGGCGTTGCTGTCGACGGTGACGCGGAAGCCTTGCGCGTCGGTGTAGGTCACCTTCGACGAATAGGCCGCGCCCGCATCTGTCGCCCGCAGCGTGTAGGTCGCGGCGGTTGCCCCCGCGATCGCCGTGGCGCCGCGGAACCATTGGTAGACGAGGTTCGTCGTCGTCGGGCCGTCCGGATCGGCGCCGAGAGCGACCGACAGGACCTGGCCTTCGGTCGCCGTGCCGGAGACCGTTGCAAGCGCTTGGCCGTCATCGACCGCAAGAACAGTCGCGGTCGCCGCGCTTGACGGGCTTTCAGCGAAGCCTTGACCGTCGGTGTAGAAGGCCTGGGCCTTGAGCGTCGCGCCAACGTCGGCGGTCGAGAGCGCGTAGGTCGCGCCCGTAACGCCGGTGTCGACCGCGCCGCGCAGCCAATGGATGACCGGCGCCGTGCCGGCGCCGTCCGGATCGACGCCCACGGTCGCGGTCAGCGTGCCGCGCTCGTTCGCCGTGCCGGTGACAGTGACCGTCGCCGCGCCGTCATTGACGGCGACGACGGCGGTGGTCGCCGCGCTTGTCGGCGCTTCCGCAAAGCCCTCGCCGTCCGTGTAGAAGGCTTGCGCCTGGAAGGTCGCGCCAACGTCTGCGGTGGAGAGGGCAAACGTCGCGCCGGTTGCGCCGGTATCGATCCCGTTGCGCAGCCAATGGATGACCGGCGCCGTGCCGGCGCCGTCCGGGTCTGGCCCGACAACCGCCGTCAGCGTGCCGCGCTCGTTCGCAGCGCCCGTCACCGTGACGGTGGCCGCGCCGTTGTTGATGGCGTTCGCAATCGGCTTCACGTCCACGGTGACCGTGGCGGTCGCCGTTCCACCGCTGAGGTCGTTGACCCCGTAGGTGAAGGTCGTCAGGCCGCTGAAACCCGCGGTCGGCGTGAAGACCAATGTGCCGTTGTTGTTCAGCGTCACTGCGCCGTTCGTCACCGCGACGCCCGCTGCGCCGAGCGCCGCGCCGTTGATCTTGTCGATCGTCAGGGCTTGCGCCGCGTTCGGATCAGTGTCGTTGGCCAGCACGGCGATCGTGACCGCATGCCCTTGCAGCGTTGTTGCCGCATCAGCGTTTGCGGTCGGCGCGGTGTTGACGTTCGTCACGCCGGCCGTCACGAGCGCTGCGCCTGTCAGCGGGGTGTTGAGCGGCAGACGGGTGATCAGCGCGCCCATGGAGACGAGCATGCCGTCAAACTGAACGAAATCAGTCGCGTCGGCGTTGAGGATCGTTTGCGTGTCGCCCGGATCCGTGACCGTGATCGTGCCCGCCGCATTGCGCGTGAACGTATAGGTGTTGAAGACGCCATGGACGACGATCGTGTCGATCCCGCCCGCGCCGTCGTAGGTGTTGTTGCCTTCGCGGCCGTCGAGCACGTTGGCGCCGGAATTGCCGATGAGCGTGTCGTCGCCAAGGCCGCCGGTTGCGTTTTCCACGTCGTTCGAGAACGCGAAGATGGCGCCGCCCGCGGGGTTGGGGACGATCGAGCCGATCACGTCTTCCAGGATCATCGTCGCGCCGCCAGCGGCCGTGAGGCTCGTGCGATCGCCCATGACGATGCCGGTGGCGAGGTTGACGTTGAAGCGTCCGAATTCCGCCTGCAGCGACAGCGTATCGACGCCGGCGCCGCCGGAGACCAGATCGGCGCCCGGATTGGAATTGATGATCGCCGCCGAGACGCCCGCCGCCGTCAATCCGGCGGCAAGGTCAAGCGAGACCTTCGCATCCGCGGTGGCCGGATCGCTGCGACCGCCCCACAAGAGGTCGTTGCCGCCCTCGCCGAGCAATTGATCCTGGCCGGACGCGCCGAGGATCGTGTCGTTGCCGAGACCGCCGAAGCCAGTGTCGGAGCCGGAGCCGAGCGAGATGAGGTCGTTGCCGAGACCGCCGTACAGCGTGTCGTCGAGCGCGCGTCCGTCGATCGCGTCATCGCCGACGGTGCCGACGAGCACGTTCGCGAGCGCGCCGAGTCGCGGACCGATCAGCGATTCGCCAGCCTGGCGGGTGTCGAGATATTGCGCGCTGACGCCGTTGCCGTCGGCGTAGCCGAAGATCATCCGGCCATCGTCGATGCCGGACGATGAATGCACTGTCGGAATGCCCGTGGCCGGATCGCCGACCACTGTCAGCTGACCGATCGCGAGGCCCGACATGCCGAAGCGTTGGCCCACGATGCCGGTTCCCGCCACTTCCCACGACACGAAGTAGCCGTTCTCGAGACCGAACGGATCAACGCCCGTCGAGGCGACCTGGAACGCCGTTCCAGACGGCAGCCCCGACGCGAAGGTGATCGGCGTCGACGGGCTCCAGTTGGTCCCCGCGCCCTGATAGACTACGCCTTTGAGCGCAACGTTGGCGCCGTCCGGAGCGGACCAGAATACGCCGAACGAGCCGTTCTGTTGCGGCACGACGAACGCGGTCTGGCCTGCTGCGACAGCCCCGAGCGTGGTGGCGAAGGGCAGCGGGAATTCCGCATACGTCGTAAGCCCGGTTGCGACGATGTCAGTCCCAGCCGCGCCCGCAGTCCGCTCACGATCGGCGCCGGCGTCGAGCGTCGGCGTGAACATGCGCAGGTGCACCTGCTCGTCGGTCCCGATGTAGGTCACGACGAGTTGGCCGTCGTGCAGGCTGCCAATCGAAATGTCGCGGCCCTGCGTGACGGTCGTTCCCGCGGTGTTGTTGGCCGCGCGCAGACCAAGGTTGGTGAGGACGATGGCCTGGCCGTCGTCCGCCGTGCCGCGCAGGCCGTCGAGGCCGAGGCTCTTCGGCGCCGTTTCAGCGCCAACGCCGAAGGTCGCGGCGGTTGACGGCACGAGATTGCCGTTCCCGTCGCGCGCCAGAACGCCTTGGCCGGCGGCGTCGAGGACGACCAGCCCAGCGCCGTCGACGGCGAGGTCATAGACCGGGATTTCGTAGCGCGCGATCGTCACATCGCCGTAGGTCGCGGCGGCCGAGGCCTTCATCACGTAGCCGACGTGGAAGCCGACCTCGAGCGTGTTGTTCGCCGTATCGACGATTTCATAGCCCTGGACGACTGGGTCGACAGCCACGCCCGCACCGTTCGAGCCGACGATCACCTGTTCGCCGCCGGGCAGGCCCGGTCCGGGAACGCCACCCGCCAGAGCAAGCACGGTATTCGTGTTGGTGCTCGCGAAGCGCATGTGGATCGAGGAATCGCCGGCGGCGCTCGATTCCCACACCGCCGTCATGCCGAGGCCACCGCTCATGGCGACGTCGATGTCGCCGACCGTGTTGCCCGCGAACTTGCCGTCCGTCAGCTGCGTGTTGGCGTCGAGAAGGACCGGATCCGGCTTGCCGGTGATGTCGTAGGCGATCGCCCATACTTCGCTGGCGCCCTTGACCCAGGCGAGGCCCGCGCCGTCCTGCAGATTGGTGACGGCGATGCCCGACGCATTGTCGGTGGCGTCGGCCGGCGTCGCATCGGGAGCGACCGCGATCTCCTTGCGCACCGAGGTGTCGTCGAGGCTCCACGGAACCGGGGTTCCGTCCCAACCGGCGTCCTTCGGCGGCGCGATGCCCGGCAGTTCGAGCGAGAACGTCCCGTCCGTGAATTCGAGGCGCTCGATGCTGAAGAGGTTGTCGATGCCGTCGTGCGGCTGCGGCGTGCCGCCAATGGCGGTCGGGCGCAGATCGATCACTTCGACGCTGCCGTCGCCGTTCAGCGTGATCGAATAATCCTGGAAGCGGCCGGTGTACACCGACGTGTCGGTCCCCTCGCCACCGTCGATGATTTCGGGAATGCCCGCCGCGCCGCGCACGCCCGGACCGCCCTGGATGCGATCATCGCCCATGCCGCCGTAAACGTAGTCGGTGGCGCCGACGCTCGTTGAAATATCGGCCTTGATGTCGTCGTTCCCATTGGTGCCGACGATGACGTCGCGGCGCGCTTGCACGTTGCCGGCCGGCGTGACGAGATCGCCGACGATCGGCTCGGGATTAACGGCATCGCGCGTATCGATGATGCGGCCGAGGATGTCATTGCCGTCCGTGTACGTTGTGTTCGTGTCGTGCCACACCGCGAAGAAACGCTCACCGAGCATGCCGGCGATGCTGGCGTGGTCCTGCACGCCAGCCGTCGCGGCATGCACGACAATCTGGTTGCCTTCCGGCGCCATGGAGAGCGCGATGCCGGTGACCGGATCGATCGCTGTCGCCACATGCTGGGCCATCACGTCGCCGCTGACGTTCCAGGACACGACCACGTCGTTGCTGTCTTCGCCGCTGAGGCCGGTGATTTGGAAGTCCGCCGCGGCCGGGTTGAAGCCCGCCGGCAGGTCGACGATCTTGAATGGCGCGGCCGGCGAGCCGAACGTGAAGCCAACGCCGTTGAGGCCCGTGCCCGGCGAGCTGAGCATCGTCGCCATGACGTCATAGCCGGTGGTCGCGTCACCCGTGACCCAGGCGATCACGAAGTTTACGGCGCCCGCCGAGACGATGTGCGCATTTGTGCCGGCTGTGACCGGGAAGCCCGTCGAGATCACGTTGGCGTACGGAATGAGATTTCCGAGGTCGTCGTAGGCGCGGAATGCCACGCGCTCTCCGCCGGCCGGGTCCTTCTCGACCCAGACGATGCCGGTTTCGAACGTGTGCAACGAGGACGTCGAGGGATTGCGTCCGACCGCGAGTTCGACCGCGAAATTGGCCGGATCGCCGAGGCCCGCGATGCCGTCGATGCCGCCGCGAAGGGGCACGCCGGGGTTGCCGACATCGTCGAACGGCACTTCAAAGCGCTGGAACATGATGCGGCCGTAATTGCCGTCGCCGGCAACGTTCAGCGCCGCATGCGTCGTCGGATCGAGATCCGTCGACACCCAAACGACGTTGTAGCCATCCGACATGCCGGTCGGCAGGACCGAGCCGCCGACCGGGCTCGCGGCCGTGCGGTTCAGGAACGAACCGAACACCGCCGCATCGTGTTGGTCGACGTTCTGGCCCTCTTCGCCCTTGACGAACAATTCCTGGCTGGTGAGCGCCACCGGTCCGAGGAAGTTGGTCTTCAGCGCGCGGCTGAAATCGGTCGGCGAATCCCTTTCCTCGAAGGTGAAGGCCCAGCCGCTGTTGGCGCCGCCCGAGGAGATCACCGGATTGATCTCAAAGCCGATGCCGTCGCTGAGGTTCACCGCGTTCGGGAAGCCTGCGTCGAAGCCGCCGATCACGTCATAGAGCTGCGCGCGGATGCGCGTCTGGCCACCGACCGTGGCCGCAGATTCCCAGGCGACCGCGATGTTCTCACCGACCTGATCGGAAACGACCGGCGCGCCCTGGTAGCCGAGCAGCGAATCGGTCGCGCGGTTGACCATGAAGCCGTCGACGTCCGGCGTGCCGTCCGCGTTCGGATTGGAATCCAGATCGACGTTCGTCCAACCCCAAGCGGTCGGCGTCACGTTCGGCGCGAGGCCCGAAAGCGCTGCCGCAGTGAAGGTCAGGTTCGAGCCGGCGAAAAAGAAGTTCTCGACGTCGCGGATCGTGTCCGTGCCGTCAGCGCCAGCGCGCTTGTCGCTGATCGTGAAGATGCCGCCGCCGAGAGCCGTGATGATGTAGTCATCGTTGGCGGCATTGCCGTCCTGCGTGTAGCGGCCGGTGAAGGTGACGGTGTCGGACTCGCCGCCGCCGTCGATCTGATCGTCGCCCACGCCGGCCGCGATCGTGTCATTGCCGCGCGCGCCGTCGAGGATGTCATTGCCGCCGCCGCCGTCGATCGTGTCGTTGCCGATCGAGCCGACGAGGACGTCGGGGATCACGCGGCCGCCCACGTCGCCCGTGATCGTTACGCCGGGACCGCCAAGCGTGATCGGCGTGGGCAAGCCATCAGCGTCAAAGATGAAGCGGGTATCGAGGATCTTCGCCGTGAGGTTCACATTTCCCGGCGCCGTGACGTCCTGATAGACGGCAACCACGCGGTCGCCGACGAGGCCAGTCGTGGCTACGCCCGAAGCCGGGGACGCGAACGCCGACGCTTGCGCTTCATTGGGCGCGCCGTTGGCGTCGAAGCTCTTCGAGTAAATGATGGTCGTCGGCGGCGCGACGCCGTCAACGCTGCCCGTCGCCTGCCAGCTGACGCTGAAGCCGCCGTCGTCCGGATGCGCAGCAAGCGCGAAATCCGCGATCGCGTTCGAGGTCTGACCGCCAAGCGCGCTGAGAACGTCAAGCGCCGGCGGCAACAATGCCGGCGAGGTCCAGGTCCCTGCAGCCGCGCCAGGCGAGTAGACGCGCGCGAAAAGCTGCTTGTCGCCAGCGGTCACCGACAACCACACGACCGCGAAGCCGCCGCCGGCCAGCGCGACCACATGTTGCTGGTCGCCAGCGGCGACAGGGCGGCCGGCGTTGATGTTCGTGGAGGTCGCGCCCGTGGCGCCCGACGTAATGTCGTTGCCGGCGTTGTCGAAAATCTTGAGAACGATGCGGCCGGAGCTGTCGATGTAGGTGGTGATGAACTCATTGGTGCCGTGCAGCGTCGCGACGGACGGATCACGGCCATTGCCCAGCACGCGCGCCGAATTGCCGCCGGTCGTTTGGCCGTCGATGCCCGCCAACGCCGGCGGGCCCGACGGGTCCTTGCGCGCGTCGAGCGGCACCGCGATGCGCTGCAGGACGACGTTGCCGAGCGCATGCGCCCCGCCAGGGCCTTCGACCCAGGCCGCGTCAAAGCCCTCTACGATGGGACGGCGGGTGACCGGATCGTCGATCGAATAGCCGCCGATCGCGATGTCATGCTGGCTGGCGTTCGTTGAGGCTGGGGCGACGTAAAGCTCGGTGGCGCCGACGATCGCGCCAAGACCGATGAACCGGAACTTGAACTGCTCGACCTGAGTAGCGCCGACGGTGTTGGTTTCCGTCCAGCCGACGCCGTAACCGATGCCGAGACCGCCCGCCGAAATCTGGATGTCCCGCAGGCTGGCGCCCGTGGCGTCGTTAACCGTGACCGTCGGCAGCGCCGGGTTCGGACGGCCGAGCTCGTCATAGAAGGACGCAATGATCGCATTGCCGGACAGATACGCGACGCCGAATTCCGTTCCGGCGTTGTCGGCGATCGCCGGCGACGTCTGATTGCCAGCCGATGCATCAATCGCGAGAGGATCGAAATTGATGTTGCCCCAAAGTTCCGTCGCCATGGTGTTCCCCTATTCGCCCCGTTAACGACGGTCGCACCAACGCCCGCCCAGCCAAGTGCACGGCGCCAGCGGCCTCCGCGCATAATCCAGGGCTTGATCCCAGATCGTCCGCACACGGCCGGCAACGACGCGCCCTTCACGCCATTGTGAATGAAAAAAGGACAGGCCTGGGGGAGTGGCAACGCTAATCGCTTGGCGCGCGAGTCGCTAATCGACCGCAATCTCCCGCAAGTGGGGTATTTTTCGCCTCTCGGGGGAGTTTACCCCCGCTTTTCGCCATTAACCGTCATTTCGGCGCGTCTTTCGCCTCTAATTTTTTCGACAGTGTCAATTCACAGTTTCGCGATCGTCTCGCCCCAATCGAGAATCCCCTACGCGCCGACTTTTTTTATTCCCATGGTGTGTGTGGTTACTGCGCAAGGGCGAACGGTCGCACGGTGCAGTCTGGTGCGGGGCACTATCATGCATGTGAAATCTATTCTTAAGGCAGCCACTTCGCGCATCGCGCTTGTCGTCGCCGTCGCCTCGCTCGCGACCCTCGTCGCCGCTGCCCCGGCGCTCGCTATCAACGTGCCCACCGACGCCCCGCCGAGCCCGCTGTTCGGCGCGACGCCGTTCTCGCAGAAAGTCGTGCTGTTCGAAGAGTTCGGCACCAAGACGATGCCGACCACCGCCGCCGCCGTGAACCCGCTGCCGCCGCCGTCCTCGTGCCAGGGCACGCCGGCGAGCGCCGCGCTCGACGCCTTCCTCGCGCAACCTCTGAGCCCCCTCCCGACCGTCCAGGCGAATACGTCGAAGCCGAACCTTTGGAAGGCTTCGGTCGAGACCTGCTACCCAGGCCTGCTGCAGGCCAACGGCGGCCCCGGCATGGAAGCGAGCTCGCAGGAAGGCCGCCCGCCGGGCGAATGGTTCGCCCACCAGCGCTGGAGCGAATTCCCGCCGCAGGTCTATTTCCAATCGGCCATGGCCGGCGCGCGCGCCAACGGCGGCCTGCGCGACAAGCTGCAGATGCACGGCTACCGCTTTGGCGAGTTCGCGCCGGGCGGCCTCTATTATGGCTCGGGCACCAACAAGGGCCTGCAGGTGCGCATGCACCCGAATATGCCGGTCCAGGATCAAAACTCGGTCTGGACATTCGACGGCACGCTGCCGCCGAAGCTGCTGATGGCGCGTTACGGCGTGCCGATCCTGTTCCGCCATTACAACGTGCTGCCGATCGATGAATCCGCCAACAACGGCTTCGGCATGCACACGATCACGACGCACGAACACAACGGCCACAATCCGGCCGAAAGCGACGGCTTCGCCGACGCCTATTTCTATCCGGGCCAATTCTACGATTATCGCTGGCCGATGCAGCTCGCCGGTCGCGATACGATCAACACGACGGCGACCGATCCGCGCGCTGGCACGCCGGATGGCCGCGGCGGCACGCTCAAGATCCGCGGCGATTATCGCGAGACCATGAGCACCCATTGGTTCCACGACCACATGCTCGATTTCACGGCTCAGAACGTGTACAAGGGCAATGCGGCGATGATGAACTATTACAGCGCCATCGACCGCGGCCGCGAAGGCTTCCAGTGCAATTACACGAACGCCGCGAACGCCAACCTCTGCCTGCCGAGCGGCACGTCGCTTGATTGGGGCAACCGCGACTATGACGTGAACCTCGTCCTCGCCGACAAGGCCTGGAACGCGAACGGCCAGCTCTATTTCAACATCTTCAACACCGACGGCTTCCTCGGCGACCAGATGACCGTGAACTGGCTGTGGAAGCCGTACATGGAAGTCCGTGCACGGCGCTATCGCTTCCGCATCCTGAACGGCGCGGTCTCGCGGTACATGCAGCTTGCAATCGTCGACGAGACCGGCAAGCGCGTGCCGTACTATCTGATCGCCAACGACGGCAACATCATGGAGCACGCGGTTCCGTTCCCGAACGCGGAATCGGCTGACCTGCCGACGCAATCGATCGCCGAGCGCCTCGACGTCGTCGTCGACTTCAAAGGCCTCACCGGCAAGAAGCTCTATTTCGTGAACACGCTCGAGCACAATGACGGCAAGGGCCCGTCGAAGGTCGTGCCGCTGGGCGAAATCCTCGCCGGGACTTACAAAGGCGATCCGGCCGTCGGGAAGTTCTTCGAACTGCGCGTGGTGAACTACACCGGCGTCGATCGCAGCATGAACCCGGCCGATTACGTCGAAGGCAAAAAGGTCATGGTGGCGCGCAATCCGATGCCGCAACCTGGAACGGCCGCGTATAATTCGGCCGTCCACCGCGAATTCGAGTTTGGCCGCAGCGGCGGCACCGACGGTGCGCCGTGGACGATCAAGACCGACGGCGGCTCTGGCCTTGGCGCCGACATGAGCCTGGTCTCCGCCGCACCGAAAATCGGCTCGGTTGAGATCTGGCACATCAAGAACGGCGGCAACGGCTGGTCGCACCCGGTGCACGTGCACTTCGAGGAAGGCCAGATCCTGCGTCGCGACGGCAAGGCGCCGCCGATCTGGGAAAAGTACGCCCGCAAGGACATGTACCGCGTGGGTTCGGACTCGACCGGCAGCTCCTCGCAGATCGACATGGGCATCCGGATCCGCGAGTTCGCCGGCACCTTCGTCGAACATTGCCACAACACCCAGCATGAAGATCACGCCATGCTGCTGCGCTGGGATGCCGTCAATCCAGGCCAGACGCAGATGATCCCGACGCCGGTTCACGACTGGTCCGGCGCCTATTACGTGCAGACATCGATGCTGCCGACGGCCGTCACTGGAAGCGCACCGCAATGACGCGATCGGCCAAATCAACCCTGCGCGCGCTCTTGGCGCGCGCAGGCGCCTTTCTCCTCGCCGCAGTAGCCCTCACGGGCGCGGCGTTTGCGGATGGCTGGCACCGCGAGTATTTCCCGAACTCCGTGCTGAAAACGCACGACGGGCGGGACGTCAAATTCTACGACGACATGATCAAGGACAAGGTCGTCGTCATCCAGTTCATGTTCACGAGTTGCACCGACATCTGCCCGGCGGAAACCGCGCAGCTGCGCAAGGTCTATGACCTGCTCGCCGCGCGCATGGGCAAGGACATCTTCTTCTATTCGATCAGCATCGATCCCGAGCGCGATACGCCGGCCGAAATGGCGAAGTACGCGGCCCGCTTCAAGACTGGCCCGGGCTGGACCTTCCTGACCGGATCGCGCGACGACGTCTCCACGCTGCAGCGCAAACTCGGGCTTCTGTCCGGGGATCTCAAGTCGCTCGGCGATCACGCCACGGCCGTGATGATCGGCAACGAGCGCACCAGCCGCTGGACCAAGCGCTCGCCCTACGACAGCCCCGAAGTCATGGCCAATCTGATCGGCAACAGCTTCGCCGGCACCACGGGCCGGATTGCGTCAGCGGGATCCTACGAAAACTCGAGCAAGATCGGCGCGATCTCGATCTCGCCAGGCGCCTTCGCGTTCCGCGCGCGTTGCGCCTCCTGCCACCGTGTTGGCGGCGGCGATGATCTCGGCCCCGATCTTGCCGGCGTCACGCACAAGCGCGACCGCGCCTGGCTGTCGCGCTGGATCCAGGAGCCGGACAAGATGATCGCGGAAAAAGATCCGACCGCCGTGGCTCTCCTGGCGAAATGGAACAATCTGCGCATGCCGAACCT
>JBMOIB010000075.1:0-14170 GCA_049317545.1 Caulobacterales bacterium
CGCGTCTGCCCCGAAGTTACGGCCGCAGCGCCGCAAACGATCGGCCCGGCGGCGATGGCTTCAGGCGCGGCGAAGCGGGCGCGGTCGACGGCGAGCGAAAGGTCCCGACCCTGCGCATTGCGACGGCTCGGTCCGTACAAGGCGGCGGGCGCCGGCAGCCGCGGATGGCGCTTCGGGCCGCCTTCCAGGCGGGTGATCGGATCGGCGGCGACCAGGTCAGGCGAAACGTCGTCGTCGAGGAACGAATGAACGAACGAGGTGTTGGCGCCGTTCTCGAGGAGCCTACGCACGAGGTAAGGCAGCAGGTCCTCGTGCCCGCCGACGGGAGCGTAGACCCGCACCGGCGCGGAAAAGTCCGCCGCCCGATACAGCGCCTCGCCCATGCCGTGCAGGCGCTGGAATTCGAAAGGCCGCCCGTCGGCCAGCCGTTGGACCGCAACAGCGGTGTGGGCGTTGTGGGTGGCGAACTGCGGATAGATCGCAGCACCGGCGGCGAACATGGCGCGCGCGCAGGCGAGGTAGGCGACGTCGGTGGCCGGTTTCGTCGTCCAGACCGGATAGTCGGGGCGCGCCTGAACTTGCGCGCGCTTGATCTCGCCGTCCCAATAGGCGCCTTTGACCAGCCGAACCATGAGCCTGCGGCGGCGGGTGCGGGCGAGTTCGACGACGTGGTCGATCACCGCGCGGCTGCGCTTCTGGTAGGCCTGAACGGCGAGGCCAAGGCCCGTCCAATCGGCGAGATCGTCAGCAGCGGCGAGCGCATCGAGGACTTTCAGCGTCAGCACGAGGCGGTCGGCCTCCTCGGCGTCAAGCGTCAGCCCAACGCCCGCCTTGGCGGCGGCGCGGCACAGTTCGAGGACTTCCGGCACGAGCTCGGCGAGCACGCGGTCTTCGCAACGCGCCTCGAAGCGCGGATGCAGGGCCGACAGCTTCACCGACACGCCGGATTCGAGTTCGGGGCCACGTCCTTCGGCGGCGGCGGCGACCGCGTCGATCGCGCCGGCGTAGGAGGTCAGATAGCGCGCGGCGTCGGCGCGGGAGCGCGCCCCCTCGCCGAGCATGTCGTAGGAAAAGGCCGAGGCCGCGCTGGCGCGGACCATGCCCTTGCCGCGCTTGATCGCCGCCTCGATGGTGCGACCCAACACGAATTCTTCGCCGAGAATGCGCATGCCCTGCATCATGGCGGCGCGGATCACAGGCTCGCCGGCGCGCTGGACGAGACGCTTCAAGAAGCCCTCGGGATTGGCGCGGACGTCATCGCTCAGCGACACGACCCGCCCAGTGAGCATCAATCCGAAGGCGCCGGCGTTGACGAGCCAGGACCCCGCCCGGCCGAGGTGATCGTCCCAATTGCCGGACTTGATCTTCTCGGCGATCAGCTTGTCGGCGGTTTCCTCGTCCGGCACCCGCAGGAGCGCCTCGGCCAGGCACATCAGCGCGAGGCCTTCGGCGTCGGAGAGGCCGAATTCTTCGAGGAAGCTCTCCATCACGCCCTTGCGGCGCTTCAAGGCCCGGGCGCGGCGCACGAGAGCGCGGGCGTCCGCCTCGACCGCGGCGCGGGCGGGCGCGTCGAGCGGCGGAGCGGCGATAAGGTCGAGCGCAGCGCGCTCTTCGTCGAGGCTCTTCAGATCGTCCAGCTCCCGCCAAGCGGAGGCGAAGCTGAACGGGGCGGACGGCGACTGGTGCGGCGCTGACATGATCCGGTTGTAGCCGACGACGCCGCCGAAGGGCGCCCCTTTCGGTCGCCCCCGACGCGCTCCGGCTGTGGACCGGGCGGCAAAATAGGGTATGTGGGGCTTTCCCTATCCCGCCAGGAGCCTGCGTGGTCCCCGCCCCGCCCGACGAAGACCCGAAGCGCATCATGATCGTCACGGACGCCTGGGAACCGCAGGTGAACGGCGTCGTGCGCACGCTGTCCCGGGTGACGGCTGAATTGCGGGCGATGGGGTGCGAGGTCGAAATCGTCTCGCCGTCGGACGGGTACAAGACCGTACCGCTGATCACCTACAGCGAGATCAAGCTGGCCTTATGGGCGCGCGAAAGCGTGGAGGAGCGGTTCAAGGCCTTCGCGCCGGACGCCGTCCATATCGCCACCGAAGGCCCGCTCGGCTGGTACGCGCGCAACGTCTGCCTGGAGCACAAGTTTCCGTTCACGACGAGCTATCACACGCAATTCCCGGAATACGTGCACGCCCGGTTCTGGTGGATCCCGCTGATGGCCGGCTATCGCTACATGCGGTCGTTTCACGACAAGAGCGGTCGCGTGATGGTGGCGACGCCGACGATGATGGAGCTTTTGGGCAAGCGTGGCTTCAAGAACCTGACGTCATGGAGCCGCGGCGTTGACGTCGACCTCTTTCATCCCGGCAAACGCGGGATCGACGGCGGCGTCTACCAGGGCCTCGCGCGGCCGGTGTTCGCCTATGTCGGGCGCGTGGCGGTCGAAAAGAACATCGAAGAATTCCTGGCGCTCGATCTGGCGGGAACCAAGGTCGTGGTCGGCGACGGGCCGCTGCGCGACGAGCTGATCGTCAAATATCCGGCAGCGATCTTCCCGGGCGCCAAGTTCGGGGATGAATTGGCGCGATATTACGCCGACGCGGACGTCTTCGTGTTCCCCAGCCGGACCGATACCTTCGGGCTCGTGATGCTCGAAGCGATGGCGACCGGCACGCCGGTCGCAGGCCTCATGGCGCCCGGGCCGCAGGACATCATTCCGGGCTCCGGCGCCGGCGCCGCCAACGACGACCTCGCCGCGGCGTGCCGCGAAGCGCTGACCATGAGCCGCGAAACGACCCGCGCCTACGCCGAAAAGTTTTCCTGGCGCGCCTGCGCCGAGGAATTCAGGCGCAATTTGCAGCCGCTGCCGAAGCCCGAGAAGAAGCGGTTCTGGCGCCGCCTCAAGCTGCGCGGCCTGCGCCGCAAGCGGCGCACGCCGATGCCCTCGCTCTAGGCGTTCGCGAACGATCCGCGCAGAGGCCCGCCCCTTCGGCCCCCCAGAATGCGAAGACCCCGCCCGGCGGCTCGCCAGGCGGGGTCGATCACATCGACGTCGGCGCGACTGATGCGCGTCGCAATCCTACCAGCGGATCTTCTTGCGCATGTTGTAGCGCAGCCAGATCGCCGTTCCGTTCATCAGCAGGGTGATCAACAAGAGAACGATGCCAGCGGCCGCTGCGTTCTCCTGGAACTCGGCCTCGGGCCGACCCGACCAGTTGAACATTTGCATCGGCATGACCGTGAAGAGCTGGCTCAACCACCCTTGATCGCCGAACGGCATCCAGGACGACAGCATGTCGCCGGACGACAAGATGTGTTCCGCGCCGGATTCGTCATAGACCGGCTGACCAACGTCGTTCGGCGTCAGGAACGGCAGGAAGGCCACGAACGTCGGCACGCCAATAACGATCAAAGGCGCGGTCTCGCCGAGCGCCCGCGACAGGCCGATAATCACGCCCGTGACGACGCCCGGCATGGCGTAAGGCAGAACGTGGTGCGACGTCGTTTGCCACTTGGTGGCGCCGACCGACAGCGCCGCCTCACGAATTCCTTGGGGGACGCCGCGCAGCGCTTCGCGCGTGGCCACAATGATGACCGGCAAGATCAGAAGCGCCAGAGTGAGGCCGGCGGTCGTGATCGATTGCCCCATGCCGAGCTGATAGACGAACAGACCAAGACCGAGAAGGCCGTACACGATCGACGGCACGCCGGCGAGGTTGTTGACAGTCACCTCGATCACGTCAGTGAACGCGTTCTTCGCCGCATATTCTTCAAGGTACAACGCCGCCAGAACGCCGAGCGGGATGGCGATCAGCGCGGTCGTGATGATGACCAGGATGGAGCCGACCCAGGCCGAAAGAATACCGGCGTTGGCGGCTTCAGGCGCCGGAAAGCTGAGGAAAAAGTCGGTCGTCAGCTTGGCATGGCCGGTCACGAACAGGCCGGTCACCAGTGCAACGAGCACGGCCAGACCGATCGTGGTGGCGAGCACGCCCCAGAACACGAACGTCGCGTCGGCCATCTTGCGGCGCCCGAGATTCTCGGGCGGCTTGAAAATCGTGATGCTCGCAGCGGAGCCTTCGACGGCGGCCATCAGTACGCCTCCCGATATTTGCGGTTCAGCCAGAACGCGACAAGGTTGAAGACCAGCGTCAGCGCGAGAAGCGAAAGGCCCGCCGCGTAGATCGAATAATACTCGAGCGTCTTGTGCGGCAGATCGCCCTTGGCGACCTGGGCGATGTAGGCGGTGATTGTCGCCGCCGGTTTCGTCGGGTCGAGCGTCAGGTTCGGCTGTTGACCGCCGGCGATGGCGACGACCATCGTCTCGCCGACTGCGCGCGACATGCCAAGAACGAACGCCCCGGCGATCCCCGAAAAGGCCGCCGGCACAACGACGCCAAACGCCGTCTCCATGCGTGTCGCGCCCATCGCGAACGCGCCCTCGCGCAGCGAATTCGGCACAGCGCGCATGGCGTCTTCCGAGACCGAGGCGATGTAGGGGATGATGAGGACCCCGATCACCAGACCGGCCGACAACAGGTTGAAGCTCGGCAGGCCGGGGATGAATGATTTGAGCAGCGGCGTCACAAACTGCAACGCGAAGAAACCGAAGATGACCGTCGGCACGCCGGCGAGAAGCTCGAGGATCGGCTTGATCGATTCACGCGCGCGCGGACCGGCGAACTCGGAAAGATAAATCGCGACCATGATGCCGACGGGAACCGCCAAGGTCAGCGCGACGAGCGTCGAAACGAGGGTGCCCGTGAGCAGCGGCGCAATGCCGTAGCGGGGGTTCTCGAACAGCGGCGTCCACTGCGTATCCGTCAAAAAGGTGACGAGCGGCACCTTGTCGAAGAACTGGAACGACCCTTCGAGGAGGACGTACAAGATGGCCGCAGTGATGACGATCGACGCGGCGGCGGCGAGAAAAAGCGTCGACTCGATCACGGTTTCGACCGGACGGAATTGACGCTTGGTGAAGTCCCTTGATGTCAACGACGCCACGGTGTCCCCCGAATTCAAAACGCAAAGAAGGCGGTCGCGCGCGACCGCCTTCCCTGCGACAGCAGCGTGATTACTGGACCGTCTTGACGAGCTTGCGGCTCATCACTTCCTCGATCGACGAGCCGATGTCGGCCTTGCCGCCGAACGCCGTGCCGGCTTCGCGCTTGGCGACGCGCGAGGCGTAGGTTTGGTACGCGGCCGGCGGCAGCGGAACGTAGCCCGTCTTGGTGACGTACGTCATAGCGTTCGTGAGGTAATGGTTCACGAAATCCGCGACCGGCTTCTGCTTCATCGCCGCAACGTTGACGTAGATGAAGATCGGGCGGGCGAGCGGCACGTACTTGCCTGCCTTCACCGCTTCGACGGACGGGTAGACGCCGCCCTTGCCGCTGTTGACGGCGAGCGCGCGGACCTTGTCCTTGTTTTGCTCGTAATAGGCCATGCCGAAATAGCCCATGGCGCCAGCTTCACCGGCGACGCCTTGGACGAGGATGTTGTCGTCTTCAGACGGCGTGTAGTCCGTGCGCGAGGCCTTGGCTTTGCCGTTCACCGCTTCCGTGAAGTAGTCGAACGTGCCCGACGCCGTGCCCGGGCCGTACAGGGTGAGCGGCAGGTCCGGATAGCCCGCGCCCACTTGCTTCCAGTTCGTGATGCGGCCTTGGGCTTCCGGTTGCCAGATCTTCTTCAGATCAGCGACCGTGATTTCCTTCAGCGGGTTCGACGGGTTGACGACCACCGAGAGGGCGTCGAACGCGATCGGAACTTCGATGTAGTTCACGCCGGTGTTGGCGCAGGCCGTCATTTCCGACGCCGTGATCGGGCGCGATGCGTCTTGGATGTGCGTCTCGCCGCGGCAGAACTTGCGGAAACCGCCGCCCGTTCCAGACTCGCCAACGGTCACGCGCACGCGACCGCCCATCTGGGTTTGGAAGCCGGAGGCCGCCGCTTCAGAAATCGGGAACACGGTGGACGAGCCGTCGATGACGACAGTGAACACGCCACGACCGGCTTGGGCGCTGGCGGTTGAAGAGAAGCCGACGAGGGCGAGAGCCGAAACGGCGATCGCTGCAGCCTTGCCGAGCTGCTTAAAGGTTGATTTCACGGGATGCCTCCAATGCTCGCCTTAAAGGCGAAGTTGCGGAGAGGCGCCTGGGCGCCCCCTTGCCCCGCGTACCGCTCGTAGACCAACCGCGTTTAACGAGTGCGACAGTTAAACGACGGATTTGCGACGGCGGGGCCGAACGAACGATGGCGGCGGGCCAGGGCCCGCCGCCGCCAGATCAGAAGTCGAACTGAGCGCGGAACTGGACAACGTCCGACGTGCCGTCACGACGGCCCGTCAGAGAGTTGAACGCGCCACCGCGAACGTCAGACGTCGAGTATTGGCCGGTGAACTTCACGAACTCGACCGGCTGCCAGTTGATGACAGCGCCGACCGTGCTCTGAACGCCGCCGCAAACCGCGGTGCCCGTCGCGGACGCGACGACCGAGTTCGAAACCGTAGCGCCAGCCGTGTTATTGATCGCGCACTGGCCGTCCTTCAGATCGAGGACGTCGTAACGCACGCCAAGTTGCCACAGGCCCGGGCCACCTTGATCGACCGGACGGGCCGGAACCATGCGGCGGAACTCGCCCTGACGCAGTTGGCGGGTTTCGCCCGTCAGCTGCCAGAACGCGTCCACGAAGCCGCCCGTGAACGTGAAGTCGCGGCCGGTGAAGGCTTGCTTCGCATTCAGGTTGGCGTATTCGGCGTGCAGGCCGAACGGACCGCGGATGTAGGCGGCTTCGCCCCAGATCGTGGTGTCTTCCTGGAAGCCCGCGCCGTTCTTGGCGGCGGCCGTGCCGGTCGCCGTCACGCCCGTTCCCAGGCCCTGGGTGATGGCTTGGTTGGCGAAGTTGCTGCCGGCCGGACGGGCCGAGTAGGACAGCAGAGCGTCGTCGCGCTGATCGCGGTAACGGACGCCCGCGCCGAGGTGCAGGACGTTCGCGCCGGAGGGCGTGATTTCAAAGATCGGTGCGTACGTGACGCGGCCGCCGATGGCATAGCCTTCATCGCCGTTCGTGCCGGCGACGCCGGTGACCGGCGTACGGCCCGGAGCTTCCGAGTTGTTCACGGAATCACCGAAGGCGCCGACGTCGAACGTCCATTGCGGGCCAGCCATTTTCCAGGTCAGGCCGAGGCGGCGGTCGCCGAGGCCGAACGAGTTGGCGTAGGCCGCGCGTTCGTTGAAGAGGTTGACCGGGTCGGACGAAACTTCGTCGAGGACGGCGATCGTCTTTTGGTTGCCGAGGACGAGCGAGCCCTTCTTGGCGACGTACTCAAGGTACAGATCAGTCCAGGTGATCGCGCCACGGTTCATTTCGAATTCCGCGCGATAGCGGAACTTCGAGTTCATTCTGCCTTCGGCGCCGAGGCGAACCCGGCGCGACGCGGTGCGCTGGAAGGATTCGTCGTTGGCGAGGCCTTGATAGTCGGAGGTGACCGAGAACAGATCGAGCTGGACGCGGCCGCGGACTTTGAAGTCGAACGCCGTGTCACCGCTCGTGAAGCGCGGCGCCGGCGAGAAGCTCGGCGGGGGCGGCGGCGGGGGCGGCGGCGGCGGCGGAGCCGCGTGGGCGGCAGTCGCGCCAGCGGCGACGGCGAGAGCGGCGAACGCAGCGCCGCGGAACGGATTGATGGTCCGCATTTGAAGTCCTTGTGGTCGAGACGATCCCCAGCCCAGTCGACCCGTCGACCAAGCTCAGGCTCGCCATACTTGCCACCCGTGACGGATCGTTAAAAATTATGTGACAGTCTGATGACGGCGCTCTTAATGTCTCTTTACGGACACACCCGTTTTCGCCCCCGACGACCGGCTGGCGGCAACCTCCCAAAACCCTGCATTTTTCCCTTTACAAGCCGGGCGGTGCGCCCTAATTCCCGTGCTACCGGCGGACCTGGAAACAGCGTCCACTAACGTACCCCTCGGCCCAGGCCACACGGGACCGACTTCCCCCACAGGAAGCACGGCCTCGGCGTAAGCTCCCGAACGAGCCCCCTCAGGGCGAAACTCGGCGAAGGGTGCGGACCTGACATTAGGCATGTCCGACTAACGCCGGCCTGGGTTTACATCGCTGCACGGGATCGACCGCGCAGCTTCGTTTCGAGGGGGAGCGCCGGATGGAGTCCATCCACACGCCCGCTTTCGCTACGCCGGCTGAGGCCGTGCGCGCACTCGCCCCGGAAGGGCCGATGGCGATTGCACGTCCGCACCGAGTGAAAGCAGCAGCCGAATGGTTCAAAGCGAACCTGCCGGCCGATATCTATTACGCCGTCAAGGCGAACCCTTCCACGTGGGCGCTCGACGCCCTCTGGGAAGCGGGGATCCGCGGATTCGACGTGGCGTCGGAAGCCGAAGTGAAGCTCGTCGCCGAGCGCTTCGGGCCTGAGGCGAAGCTCGCCTTCATGCATCCGGTCAAGTCGCGCCGCGCGATCGCACGCGCCTACCACGATCATGGCGTCCGGACGTTCGTCCTGGATTGCGAGCAGGAGCTCGCCAAGATCCTGGAAGAAACGAACGGCGCCAAGGATCTGACGCTGATCGTGCGGCTGGCGGTCTCGAATGACGGCGCCTCGCTGCCGCTCGCGGCCAAGTTCGGCGCTTCGCCTGAAGCCGCTCCTGAGCTCCTGCGCCTGGCGCGTGGCGCCACGGAAGAGCTGATGGGCGTGTCGTTCCACGTCGGTTCGCAATGCATGCGTCCGGTCGCCTACACCGCGGCGATGATGGAGGCCAACCGCGCCATCATCCGCGCCGGCGTTCTCGTTGACGTCGTCGATGTCGGCGGTGGGTTCCCGGCTCGCTATCCGGGCATGGAACCGCCTCCGATGGAGGCCTATGCGCGCGAAGTCCGTGACACGTTCGAGCGCATGTTCATTGCGCAGAACGCCCAACTCTGGGCCGAACCGGGCCGTGCGCTCGTCGCCGAAGCCGGCTCGATCGTCACGCGTGTGGACCTGCGCAAGGGCGACGCGCTCTATCTGAACGATGGCGCGTACGGCAACCTGTTCGATGCGACGCACGTGAAGTGGCCGTTCCCGGTGAAGCTGCTCCGCGACGGCGGCTCGCGCGCGAAGACCGCGCCGTTCCGCTTCTACGGACCGACCTGCGACTCGATCGACGCCGCTCAAGGCCCGTTCGAGCTGCCGGCCGACGTCGGCGAAGGCGATTACATCGAGATCGGCATGCTCGGCGCCTATGGCGTGGCCATGTCGACGCGGTTCAACGGCTTCGGCGAGACCCTCACGGTCGCGTCGCAGGACGCCCCGTGGCTGTCGATGTTCGGCCAGGTCGAGCAGCAGGTCGAGCGTGGGACGGTCGTCCGCATGGCCGACCGCAAGCGCTCGTCCAAGCCGCGCCGCAAGTAAGCGCCGTCCACCTTCGGCAATGGCCGCGCGGGGCGATCTCGTCCCGCGCGGCCCTTTCCTTTGGGCGCCTTCGATGAACGCGCAACTGCGCTTGCGCGCGCACACACGCTCAAGACGGCGACATTGACGCAAAAATTTGAATTGCACGGTGGGCGATTTGCCCTAAGTGCGAGCGCCGATCGCGCGTGGGCGGAGCGTCCGCGCGATGGGTTCCCCCGACGCCGCCGATTTGGACTTAGGAACTGATCCCATGGCAAAGTCGAAAACCCAAGCGGCCGCCAAGCCGAAGAAAAAAGACAACCGCAAGGGCGAGCTTCTCTCCTCGCCCGTCGAGCACATCGACATCACCAAGATCGATGGCCGCGCGCTGATCGACGCGATGGGCAAGATGAGCTTCACCTCGCGCGACACCGCGCGCGCGGCCGAGATCCTCAATATGGCGCTCACGGACAAGGATTGCTCCGTGTGGCTGACGATGGCGGGCTCCACCGGCGCGGGCGGCTGCCTGCACGTCTGGCGCGACATGGTCGAATACAACATGGTCGACGCGATCGTTTCGACGGGCGCCTCGATCGTCGACATGGATTTCCTCGAAGCGCTCGGCTTCAAGCACTATCAGGCGAAAGAGATCCCGGACGACCGCATCCTGCGAGAGCTTTATATCGACCGGATCTACGACACCTACATCGACGAGGAAGAACTCCAGCACGTCGATCACACGATCTACGAGATCACCGAAACGCTTGAGCCGCGTCCTTATTCGTCGCGCGAATTCATCTATGAGATGGGCAAATGGCTCGCCGCGGGCAATGCGAAGAAGAAGGACAGCCTGATCCAGCGCGCCTACGAAAAGGGCGTGCCGATCTTCTGCCCGGCCTTCTCGGACTGCTCGGCGGGTTTCGGCCTCGTCAAGCACCAGGTCGAGCGGATCAAGGCCAAGAAGCCCTACGTGACGATCGACTCGGTCGCCGATTTCCGTGAGCTGACGGACATCAAACTCGCGGCCGGCGCCACGGGTCTCTTCATGATCGGCGGCGGCGTGCCGAAGAACTTCGCGCAGGACACGGTCGTGTGCGCGGAAATCCTCGGCCACGAGGACGTCGAGATGCACAAATACGCCGTGCAGATCACGGTCGCCGACGTGCGCGACGGCGCATGCTCCTCCTCCACCCTCAAAGAGGCGTGCAGCTGGGGCAAGGTCGACGTGACCTACGAGCAGATGGTGTTCGCGGAAGCCACGACCGTCGCGCCGTTGATCGTGTCGGACGCCTTCCACCGCGGATCGTGGAAGAAGCGCAAGGCGCGCAACTGGGCGAAGCTCTTCAAGTAAGCGTTGCGACTCTCTCGTCATCCCGGGCGAGAGAAGCGAGACCCGGGACCTCGTTCACGTGCATGCGCCGGAACGAGGTCCCGGAACGCGGCTGCGCCGCGTCCGGGATGACGAGAAGCATCACACCTCAAGCACGGGACGCACCTCGACTGCTCCGCGCATCGCGGCAGGGCATTTCGCCGCCCAGTCGAGGGCGTCGTCCATCGAGGCCACGTCGATCAGGTAATCGCCGCCAAGCTGCTCCTTGGTGTCGACATAAGGTCCGTCCGCAACCGCAACACCAGCCCCGACATTGACGGATTCCGCCTTGGCGACTGGTTGGAGCTGGGCGCCGGCGACAAACTTCCCCGCCGCGATCAACGCCTCGGTGAAGGCCGAATAGGCCCCCATTTCGCGCTCCAGCTCCTGCGCCGGCAGCGCAGACCAAACGGCCTCGGACCCGTAAATCAACAGCATCGCTTTCATCGCATCCTCGGTTGGATCGACCGCTCTCCAGGGCTCCAATCAAGAGACGCGCGACGCCCGCCGATTTCGACAGGCGGTCGCATATCGTCCGATGGAAAGTGGCCTCAAGGCGCAAGATCCTCGCGACGGTCGCGGAAGAAGCCCCAAGCGGCGCGGTGCCGGTCCAGGAAGTCCAGGTCGAACGTATGAACCAGCGCGCCCTCTTCGGCGCGATCGAAGCTCTCCACGAGATCGCCGCGCCAGTCAGCGATGAACGACGAACCGTAAAAGGTCTGCGGCGCTCCAAGTCCTGCTTCCGTGCCGACCCTGTTCGAGGCGACCACCGGGATGATGTTGGACACGGCGTGCCCCTGCATGGCGCGGCGCCACGGGTCGCGGGTATCGAGCGCGCCGTCATGCGGCTCCGAGCCGATTGCGGTGGGATACATCAGGACGTCCGCCCCCATCAGGGCCATGGCGCGGGCGCACTCGGGGAACCACTGGTCCCAGCAGATGCCGACCCCGACATTGCCGAAGCGCGTCGGCCAGACGCGGTAGCCGGTATCGCCCGGCCGGAAGTAATATTTTTCCTGATAGCCCGGTCCGTCGGGGATGTGGCTTTTGCGGTAGACGCCGAGCATGTCGCCGCCGGCGTCCAGCATGACCAGGCTGTTGTAATAGGCCGGACCGTCTTTCTCGTAGATCGAGACCGGGATCGCCACTTTGAGGGCGCGCGCCAGCGGAATAAGCGCCTTCACGCACGGGTGCTGGGCGGCCGGAAACGCCGTCGCGAACCAGCGCTCATCCTGGGTCGTGCAGAAGTACGGCCCTTGGAACAATTCCGACGGCAGGATCACGTCGGCGCCGGCCTTCGCCGCTTTCTCGATGAGCGCCGCCGTCTTGGCGATGTTCTCGCCCATGTCTTCGCCGTAGGACGCCTGCAACGCCGCGACGCTGATCGTGCGAGCCATGTAATTCTCCTGCGGCCAAGTGCGGGGCTCGATATGGCAAGGCGGGACCGATCTGGAAAGAGCGCATGGGCCGTCGGATTCTGATCTTGCGCAATCCGGCCGCCGGACGCGGCGGCGCGGCGGCCGTCGCCAAGGTCGCAGCAGCCGCGCGCCATCTTGGCCTCAACGTTGAAATCGACGCGCCGCCAGACGCCGAAGCGATGATCGCGGCCGCAGCCGCTGCCGCGTGCGACGCGCTCGCCATCGCCGGCGGCGACGGCACCGTTCGGCTCCTCGCTCCCCTGCTCGCTGCGCGGGGCCTGCCGCTGGCTCTCATCCCGACCGGCACGGCCAACATACTCGCGCTCGAAACGCGCGCGCCGCGCAATGCGGCGGCGATCGCATCGGCGTTGGCGGATGGGCGGCCCTTGGAGGTCCCCTGGGGGCGGGCCAACGGCGCGCCGTTCGTCGTGGTCGCCGGTGCGGGACTTGACGGCGCAGCCGCCCTCCAAGCGGTCCCCTGGAAAGCGTCCCTCGGTCGGGCGGCCTATTGGGCCGGGATCGCGCAGTCGGCGCTCGTAGCCCATCACCTGCAGGTGCGCATCGACGCGGCGGCGCCGAGACCTGCCGATTGGGTGCTGTGCACCGCCGCCCGTCAGGCGTCCCGTCGCCTCATGCCGCGCCTTTACCTCGCGACCTTTACTGGGGGCGCAGCGCTTCGGCCGCTGCAGCTTGCCGCGGTTGCGGCCTCAAGGCTCGCTGCGGCGCCGGGCGTTGCGCTGACGCCGTTCGCGGACGCCCTGATCGAGGCGACGCCGGCGGCGCCGACGGAGATTGACGGCGAGCCGCTAGGTCAGACGCCGCTGACGCTCAGGGCCGAAGACGCCCCGCTTCTGCTGCTCAGGCCGGCTGCTGCTGGGTGATGCAATGGAAGGCGCCGCCGCCGGTGAGAATGGCCGTCGCCGACAGACCGATCAGCGTCCGCCCAGGGAAGAGCGGCGCAAGCGCGCGCACAGCGTCGTCGCCCGCATCCGAATAGATCGGGACGGGCACGGTCGTATTGCCGATGACGAAGTTCATGTGCGAGGCCGGGATCGGCTCGCCGTCCTCGTCGAGCACGCGGCCGGGGCTCGGGATACGCACGACGTCCAGCTTGCGCCCCTGCGCGTCGGTCATCGCTTCGAGCGCGCGGGCGATGTCGTCGAGCACCGCAGCGTTCGGATCATCGCGCCCCCACGGGGCCTGACAGACGACGCGGCCCGGCGCGACGAAGCGGGCGAGATTGTCGATGTGGCCGTCGGTATGGTCGTTGGCGAGGCCGTCATCGAGCCACAGGACTTTTTCGACGCCGAGAGCGGCGGCCAAAGCGGCCTCCGCGGCGGCCTCAGTCCATCCCGGATTGCGGTTCGGATTGAGCAGGCACTGGCGCGTGGTGAGCAGCGCGCCCTCCCCGTCCATTTCGATCGCGCCGCCTTCGAGGATGAAGCCGTGACGTGCGAGGCGCACGCCAGCGGCCTCGGCGATCCGCGCGGCGACGGCGTCGTCGTGGTCGAGCTGGTACTTGCCGCCCCAACCGTTGAACGTGAAGGCGCGAGCGCCGCCGGAGCGATCGAAGATCGGTCCGGTATCGCGCAGCCAGATGTCGCCAAACGGGGCGTCGATCACTTCAGCGGCTGCGCCCAGCGCGGCGCGCGCGGAAAGCACCGCCTCCGTCCCGTTCGCCAGCACGCGCATCCGATCGCCGTTCGCGAGCGCTTTCACCATGGCCGCGACCTCGGCGCGGGCCGGTTCGAGATCGGCCTCCCACAGATCGGCTGCGGAGGGCCACGCCGTCCAGATCGCGGCATGCCGCGCCCATTCGGCGGGAATTGGAGCCTCAGTCATGGCAGTCCTTCCAAAGCGCGCCTCTCCTACGCGGGACGCGGTCAAAGAAAAAGGGGCGGCCGGAGCCGCCCCTTTGGAAATCGTCTGACCGCTTTGGGGATCAGAACTCGTACTTGAGGCCCATGACGATGGCCCAACGCGACGAGGTGTCGA
>JBMOIB010000076.1:0-14167 GCA_049317545.1 Caulobacterales bacterium
CAGCGCCCGCCAGAGCTTCATCCAGCGGCCGTGCTCCTTGCGGAAGGTGACGATCTGTTCGAGGCCGGGCGTCGCGCGAAACAGGGGCGCCGGCAGCTCTCCGCAGGCGATCACGACGGACGCGCCCGGCAGGCGCGCCATCGCCTCCTCGAGGGCGGCCGTGGACAAGACCGCGTCGCCGATGCGGTTGGAGGTGATGAAGAGCAGGCGCGGCACGAGGCGCGCTTTACGCCGCCCCCGGTGCGGCGCCAAGGGGCGGGTGGACCTCGGCGGTTCAATGTCTCGGTTTGCAGCGTCAGACTGGCGAGGGCATCGGGAACGGCGGCTCTTAAGACCGCCCGCCGGTTGGGAAGTTGCGACGGGCGTCTGAGTTTGGCCCTTTCTGTCGTTGCGGCTCGCGCCTTCCGAAGTCTGTTCAAGATCGGTTTTGAGCCAGAGTCCGAAATTGATCTAGCGCTTGACGGCTCAAGGGGTGCTCGGCCCTCACGGACGCCACGCACGCTTGCCGGATTTCAGTTCCCAGCCTCGCTCACTGCGCCTCGAATGGCGGCGTGCGTTGCGCATTGCACCAGCGCCTCGCGGGTTGTTGCGTCGATGCCTTTCGCGTTTTGCGCGGCGGCTTCCACGCCTTGGCCGCTGAGCGTTTCCCGCACGACCGTCGTCATCGCCTCGACGTGCTCGCCCGTGACCTGGGGACCGATCCGCTCCTGAACGCAGCCGCAGAAGGCCTCGGATTGCCCGGCGAGCATGCAGGCGGTTCGGGTGTCGACAGCGCCGCGCGCGGCTTCGAGAGCCTGACCGCCCATCTCAAGCACGTCCTGCTTGGCTTGGCTTAGGTCGCTCGCGTCGCCGCAGGCCGCCAGCGCGAGCACGCAGCCGATGATCAGAAGATTGCGCATAATGCACTCCTTGTATGTAGCGCCGTCTCACTCAGTCGCGGGATGCGGGGCTCGTGTTTTCCAGAGCGAGTAAAGCACCCCGCCAGAGCTTCATCCAGCGGCCGTGCTCCTTGCGGAAGGTGACGATCCGCTCGAGGCCGGGCGTCGCGCGAAACAGGGGCGCCGGCAGGCGCGCCATCGCCTCCTCCAGGGCGGCCCTGGACAGGACCGCGCGCCGATGCGGTTGGAGGTGATGAATAGCAGGCGCGGCGCGAGGCGCGTTTTACGCCGCCCCCGGTGCGGCGCCAGGGGGCGGGTGGACCTCGGCGGTTCAATGTCTCGGTTTGCAGCGTCAGGTCGGTAAGGTCATCGGGAACGGCGGCTCTTAAGGGCGCCCGCCGGTTGGGAAGTTGCGACGGGCGTCTGAGTTTGGCCCTTTTCGGACAGTCGGCGCGCCTGCCCGTGCGCCTGAACCATCACGTTCCGCGCACACTGCCGGGTCTCTCGATGCGTTAACTGCATGGCGGAGGCCTTAGATGGCGCCCAGGGACGTTAACTCTCGATCGGCAGCCCTCCCTCGCGCCAGGACTTCATGCCGCCGTCGAGCGCGGCGGTGCGCTGAAATCCCAGCGATCGAAGCGTCGCCGCCGCCAAGGTCGAAATCTTTCCGAACTCGCACACGGTCACAATCCGAATCGTCGGATCGGGAAACTCTTCGTTCACCCGTAGCTCCAGCTGACCACGCGGGATGTGCTTGGCGCCCGGGATGCACCCCGCTGCAAATTGGTCCTTTTCCCGAACGTCGAGTACGACCAGATCGTTCGCCCGTCCTGCAAGGCGTTCAGCCAATTCAGCCAGCGAAACGAACGGTACTCCCGCCGCTGCGTTGCTCAGCATCTGTGTCACAGTAGTGCCGCCGCTCATATTGGTGCGCAGCGCTTCGGTGAGGTGCGTCGGCGCAGAGAGGTTCAGCGTGGTCATCATCTCAACGAATGCAGCGCGGTCCTTCTTCTGCAGGCGCGGGTTGTCTGCGATCTCGGCGCCAATTGTCGTGTGGGTCCGCCCCTTATAATCGTGCGCCGGAAACACCAGCATCTCGGGTTCCAACTTGAGCAACCGCCCGAACAGACTCTCATAGAGCTGATCCGGATTGCCTGTCGGTAAGTCCGTGCGTCCGGTCGCGCCGATCAGCAGAGTATCGCCCGTAAAAACGCGATCGTTCAGCACAAGGCACATCGAATCCGCTGTATGCCCTGGCGTGTGCAGTGCACGCAGCCGAAGATCGCCAACGATGAGCATGTCTCCGTCGTCCAGCTTTAAATCTGCAAAAGGGGCCGGCGAGGCCCTATGCATCACCACCGGTACTTGCAAGGCTTCCTTGATCTGCTTGGCGGCCGAAAAATGATCGGCATGCGTATGCGTATCGACCACATATTTAATCCGCACGCCAAGCTGGTTCGCTAGCGCCGTATAGCGATCGATCTGGTGCAATTCAGGATCAATCAGCGCCGCCGCTCGCGTCGTCGGGCAGCCGATGAGGTAGGATTGGCACCCGCCAGTTGCAACTTGCTCGAAAATCATCGGTGCCCCCCGCCGAACGTAGTATGGCGCGGGTAATCTAGGTAGTCGAGTGTCCACTATCGGCGAGTTCCAGACCCTCGATGACGCCAAGGCTAACGGCGGGGTCGCGCCGCTCCGGTCATCGGCGCCGGCAGATTGGGGCGGCTGCACCTAGCCCCAGTTTGCCGCGCGGGGGGCGGGCGTCGAACGCGGGCGAGGCTCGGTTGCGGCTGGGCCGCGTTGTTTTCAACGCGCGAACGACCGGCGCGCGCAGGCGTCAGGCGCCGCCCGGAACGGTCGTGGGCCTGGCGACCGCCTCGAGGAGGCGCGCGCGGGTGATCCGCTGGTTGTCCCACTCGAAGGGAAGCGCCCCTTCACGACCCGATAGACTCTCATCGCTCTGTTCGGCGAGCCAACTTACGAAAGCGGCGCGGTTCAGGAACACGCGGTCGCCGCGCAAATAGCCATCGAAAACTTCGCCGTAATGGTATTCGTCGCCGCTGCGTTCTAGGCCCATTCCACAATAGTCACGGTGCTCATAGGTTACGCGAACGCCGCGATCGAGTGCGTCCGCAACCGCGCTCGCCAATTCGACGCCAAAAGGCTTTGGGTCATTGACGCCGGCATTGTTGGCGACGACCTCGGCAAGCAACGCATGCGTGATGACTTCGCCATTATCATTGTAAGCGCGACGAACGTGGTCGGCGAGCGAGCGCGGGCTCTGCTTGGCCAGCCAGGCCGCGAAGGCCGCTTTGTCCGGCGCGGTGAAAACCTCCTGGCGCCCCGGACGCAGAAGTTCGTAAACGAGAAGATCGCCTTTCTTCAGCATCCAATGCGCATTCCAGCCCCACAGGACACGGCCGCCGCGATCGAGAAGGTCAGCGACTTCGGCGGCGAGCGCTTCCCCGTAAGGCTTGCGCGATCGGGCTTGCGTTCGAGTTGGCGATGTCAATGCGGTGATCTCCGATTTTGCAGAGGCGCCGTCCACACCATTTCCTGAAATCTCCGGCAAGCCAGTTGGACGAGGCGATGTTGCGCATCCCGTGACAACGGCCGAACTGGCGATAAGGACCCCGCGACGGGTGAGATGCCGTTTCATCGTCGTTCTCCTCGTCGCGATGCAAGCTGGTGATCGCGCCCATATTTTGGCGAGAGCCGGCGTGTGGGGCGAGGTTGTGCTGCAGACATTGCCCCGTCCGGCGTCCGGCCTGCGCCCGAGGCCTGGAAGGCGGGTTTCGCCCCTAAGCGGCCAACCATGCGATCGGCCCAGACCGTCTGCACACGACAAACCTTTCCCCCCACGTCAACGCCACTGTGACAGGCAAGGTCGCTCCAACCCTGCTATGCCCCCGTCGTCGCCGTCGACGCGAACCGGCTCAAACGCGACCGCCCCCTGCGTGGTGCGGGCGCACGCGCCAATAGGCTCAGGGCGATGTATTGGACCGCTGCTCAGGCCCCCAAGGTGAAGTCGCCGATTTTCATGTGAAGTGTTCCCGGCGCAACGTGAAAGGGATGGTCACGCGCCATCACTTGCAGCACGACCAATGCGGGCATCGGCGCGCGTCGGCGTTCTCAGGAATGTGATCGAAAATGCCTGGCGAGTCCGGTCGGTTGGAGCGTGCTCAGGCGTTGGCGGTG
This sequence comes from Caulobacterales bacterium, assembly GCA_049317545.1. Classification (GTDB taxonomy): domain Bacteria; phylum Pseudomonadota; class Alphaproteobacteria; order Caulobacterales; family Aquidulcibacteraceae; genus REEB506. Next base: position 4,077 of record JBMOIB010000076.1, read on the forward strand.
CGTCGAGCGCGTGCTTAGGCTTGATTTGCGACGGTTAGAGTTTGGACACGCGAAGGCCTGACATGGAATCGCGTTCATTGCCTTTGCGCTGTTCACCCGCCGTTTCGGTCCGATCTGTGTTCGCAGCCGACTGTCTCGCTAAGAAAGGCGGATGGCCAAGCCGCGTGAAACCCAATAGCGGCGAATTCTCCGCCGTGAAATGTCGCATGCGTTGTTAAAGGCGCCAGATCGCCTTTCAAGTATCTGTCCGCCCTGCATCAAGGTGAGCAATAATGGAAAAACTACTTTCATGGGTCGGATCGCTGCTCTACGGCTTAAGATTCACCATGCTGTTCTTTTATATCGGTCTTGTCGCCATTATTTTCGGAGTTCTAGGAAAGTTCTTGCTGGAAACCTACAGGCTGATGAACACATTGCTGTTTGGCGATCTCGGGAAAATCGAACTGATCATCAAGGTGCTGGAACTGGTAGATATGACGATGGTGGCGCAGCTTGTTTGGGTTGTGGCGCTGGCGGGTGTGTCTCTTTTCGTCACCACGGGACACTTTGACAATAGCGATATCAAAAAACCTGACTGGCTGGATCACGTCAATACTTATAACCTCAAGTTGAAGCTCGCATTCGCCATCATCTCCATTTCAGGCGTTCATGCATTGAAGACTTACTTGAGCGGCGACCTGAGCTTGGAAAATATACAGATAGTAACGATGGTTGCAATAATTCATCTCACTTTCGTGCTTTGCGCCATAGGAATCTCGTTTGCGGAGCGCTTGACGCGGGAAAAAGCGTAAAGGCGTCTTGGGCAATGTTCGCGAACGCCGTTCAGTTGGGTTTCGCAGCCGCTTCCCAGGTTCAATCCAACCTGGGGAGCGCGCATGGCCTGAAATGAGGCGGTTCCCCGCGTCATGACTCGATCGCCCATTGCCGCTTTCGATCGTCCCGGGATTCTCAGAGGCATCCGAGTTCGGGGTGATGTCTCAAGTTGCGAGCGACGCCTGCCGGCGAGAACCGGCCACAGCAGGAGGAGTGGTGGGACTGGCCGGCCTTCGGCTGGTCAAGCGGTTCGGTTCGCGCGTGTTGTGAGGTAATGCCTGTTAAGTTAGCTGTTGCGCATCCCAACCCGGAGCGCGGCCATGACTGAACTGCCTGCCGACAACCTGACCATGCTGACGCTCGTGAAAGAGGCCGGCGAGCTTGAGATCTCGCTGGTGCGCCGGCCCATGCCGCAACCGCGCGATCACGAAGTGCTGGTCAAGGTGCTGGCGACGCCGATCAATCCTTCCGATCTCGGACTTCTGGTCGGCGCAGCGGATGTCCGCACGGCGCGATCGTCTCTGCGCGATGGGCTACCCCTGATTGCCGCTGACATTCCGCCCGCCGGCATGCGTGCAATGACGGGGCGGGTCGGCGAAGCGATGCCGGTTGGCAATGAAGGCTGCGGCACGGTCGTCAAGGCGGGCGCCGCGCCTGAGGCGCAAGCGCTGCTGGGCAAGACAGTCGCGCTGCTCGGCGGCGGCATGTACGCGCAATACCGCTGCCTCCCTGCAGCGATGTGCATGGAGCTTCCCACCGGCATCGATCCTGCCGATGGCGCGTCCTGTTTCGTCAATCCGCTCACCGCGCTCGCGTTCACCGAGGTCATGCGCAGGGAAGGACATGCGGCGCTGGTGCACACGGCCGCCGCGTCCAACCTGGGTCAGATGCTGGTGAAGATCTGCGCGAAGGACGGCATTCCGTTGGTCAACATCGTCCGTAGCGCCGAACAGGTCGCGCTCTTGAAGGGAATTGGCGCAAGCCACGTCCTTAACTCGACATCGGACTCGTTCGTTGAGGACTTGATCGCGGCGCTGACGGAAACCGGCGCCACACTTGGCTTCGACGCCATCGGCGGAGGCAAACTCGCGGGCCAGATCCTTGCAGCCATGGAATCGGCGGCGATCAGGCGCATGACCACGTACAGTCGCTATGGCTCCGACACGTTCAAGCAAATGTACATCTATGGCGGCCTCGATCTGGCCCCGACGTCGCTCACGCGCAGTTTTGGCTTCTCATGGTCGCTGTCCGGCTTCCTGCTGACGCCGTTTTTGGCCAAAGCTGGACCCGAGGTCGTGGCGCGCATGCGCAAGCGCGTGGTCGACGAACTGACCACGACGTTCAAGAGTCATTACAGCCACCAAATCTCGCTCGAAGAGGCGCTCGATCCATCGGTGCTCGCAGCCTTCAATGCAAAGCGGACGGGCGAAAAGTACTTGATCAGACCCTAGCGACGCGGTGGGTCGACCGCTCGACGCCAACGTCCGCCCTCGGCGAAAAGCTGCCAGCGCTCGCCCCGTCTGCAGGCGTCGGCTTTGGAGCCGTTTCCAGCCTTAGACGCTCAACCGACATTTCAAGCTGAGAGGCGACTAAGCCCTGCCCCCTTGCCAAGGCGGCGCGGTCGGCGCAGCCCTTTGGGCCATGAGTTTCGCCTATTCCCCCGCCCTCATCCGCGTCGCTGGCCCAGACGCGGGCGCGTTCCTCGACAATCTAATGACCCGCAACCTCGCCGATCTCGCGCCCGGCGCGATCGCCTACGCCGGGCTTTTGACCCCACAAGGCAAGGTCGCGTTCGATTTCTTCGCCTGGCGCGACATGGACGGCGCGTTCCTCCTTGAGCCAGCGCCGGCGCGACGCGACGCATTGCGCCAGCGGCTCGCGCTCTACCGCCTGCGGGCCAAGGTTGAGATCGGGGACGATCCGCGCGGCCTTCAGGGGCTCATCGCATTCGCGCCGCCGCCGGTCGCGCCCAATGGGGTCTTTTCGGCCCCAGACCCGCGCCAGCCAGGGTTCGGATGGCGCGCGCTTGGTCCAGCGACTGAGATCGCCGCACTGGCTGCGCAACTCATGCCAGCCCTCTCGGACGCCGACGTCCGCAGCCGGCGGATCGCGGCCGGGGGGCCTGACCTCGCCGAGGACAGCGGACCGGAGGAGTTCTTCGCGCTCGAAGCCCTGTTCGAGGAGTTCGGCGCGGTCGACTTCCACAAGGGGTGCTTCATCGGCCAGGAGAACGTCAGCCGCATGAAGCGCCGGGCGACGACGCGCAAGAAGCTATGCCGGATCGCCTATGACAGCGACGCGCCGGTCTATGGGACAACGATCCTCGCGGGCGAGGCGGCGATCGGCGAGGTGCGCAGCAGCGCCGCCGGTTTTGCGATCGCGGCGCTGCGTCTCGATCGGGCCTTGGAGGCCATCGACAAGGGGATCGCGCTCACGGTCGGCGGCCAGGCCATCCGGCTCGCTGCGCCCGCCTGGCTGATCCTGCCGGCGGCCGGCGAAACCGGGTCGGGAGGTGGGTGAGCCTTCCAGGCGCCCCAATAGCCGAAAACCCTTCCGCAGCGCGCGCGGCCAGATTACGGTCCCGGAAATTTCGGCCTCCGGACAACCAGGACGATCAGAATGCGACGCTCCCTCCTCCTCGCCACCAGCGCCGTCGCCGGCGCCCTCCTGGTCGCTCTGGCCGGCTGCTCCAGCACGAGCGCGGTCCGCAATTACGACCCGGTGACCTGCCAGATCCGCAACCCCAAGCCCGGCGAGCCGCCGTTCAACATCGACTGCCTCGCTGCGGCTCAAGCGTCCGAGCGGGCGAGCAAGGAATCCGCGGCCCGCGACGCGGCGCGGTCGAAAAAGAAGAACTGAGCCCCGCGCAAAGGCGCCTTCGAGGGCTTGCCGGGCGACCCCGGCGGGCCTAATGGCGCTCTTTGACCAAAAGCGAGGACGCGCCCTGTGACATCCGCAGCGATTTCCGCGACCGGGCTGTTCACCCCGGAACATTCGATCTCCAACGCCGAGCTGGTGAGCGCGTTCAACGCCTATACGGAGCGCTTCAACGCCGCCAACGCGGCCGCGATCGAGGCTGGAACGGTCACGGCGCTGCAGCCCTCGAACGTCGAGTTCATCGAGAAGGCCTCGGGCATCAAGTCCCGCTACGTGCTCGACAAGGCCGGCATCCTCGACCCGGACATCATGAGCCCGCGCTTACGCGAGCGGAGCAACGACGAGATTTCGGTGATGGCCGAGATCGGCGTCAAGGCCGCGCGCGACGCGCTGGAGCGCGCCGGCCGCACGGCCAAAGACGTCGATGCGGTCTTGTGCGCCGCCTCGAACATGCAGCGCGCCTATCCGGCCATGGCGATCGAGGTCCAGGACGCGCTGGGCGTGGAGGGCTTTGCGTTCGACATGAACGTCGCCTGCTCGTCCGCGACCTTCGGCATTCAAACGGCGGCGGACTTCATCCGCGCCGGGCACGCCCGCTCGGTGCTCGTCGTCAATCCGGAGATTTGCTCCGGACACCTCAATTTCCGCGACCGCGACAGCCATTTCATTTTCGGCGACGTAGCGACTGCGGTGCTGGTCGAGCGCGCCGATCTCGCGCCGGCCGGGTCCTGGGCCATTCTCGGAACGAAGCTCAAGACCGTCTTCTCCAACAACATCCGCAACAATTTCGGCTTCCTCAACCGGACCGCGCCGGAAACCGCCGATGCGCTGGACAAGCTGTTCGTGCAGGAAGGCCGAAAGGTCTTCAAAGAGGTGGTGCCGATGGTCGCCGAAATGATCGGCGCGCACATGGGCGAGCTTGGGCTGGCGTCCGGGGATCTGCGGCGCATGTGGCTGCACCAGGCCAACGCCAACATGAACCGGCTGATCGCCCAGCGCGTGCTCGGTCGGGAAGCCACCGAGGACGACAGCCCCACCGTGCTCGACACCTACGCCAACACCTCCAGCGCCGGGTCGATCATCGCCTTCCATCTGAACAACGCCGACCTCAAGGCCGGCGATCGCGGGCTGATCTGTTCGTTCGGGGCCGGATATTCCGCAGGCTGCGTATTTCTGGCCAAGACCAGCTGAGCCGCAGCGCGCATTCCTCGCCAAACCGTTAACGCGCCGCCCCGTGCTCCGGGCTAGCGGGATTTTTACTTTCGTACACTAGGGAATACCCAGCGCCACGCTGGCGTTCATGGGTGTTCTGATGGTCCGCGAGTTGTCGCAAGACGTCGAGGCTGCGCCGGATACGGCGACGGGACAGCTCATCTATGAGCGTTTCTGTGCTGGTCCCGAACTCAATGCGATCGCCATCGTCGACGCCGACCGCCGCCCCGTCGGCATGGTCCGCCGCGGCGCGTTCCTGGTGCGCTTCGCCGATCGTTTCGGCCGGGCGCTGTTCGAAAAGCGATCGATCCGCCATGTCATGGAAACGCCGCTCATCGTGCGCGCGGACGCCGACGTCGCCGACGTCGGGCCGATGATCCTGGCGGAAGGCCGTGCGGCGTTGCTGGAAGGCTTCGTCATCGTCGACGAAGCCGGCCGCTACATCGGCATCGGCGATGGTTTGGGCCTCCTGCGGATCCTGACGACAAGCCGCGAAGCAAGCCTGCGCCGCAGTTTCGCCCTCAACGCTGAACTCGAACGGCTGCTTCAGCGCCAGATCGAGCGCAAACGGGACCTGCGCGGCTATTGCAAAGACGTTACGCGCGCCGCCTGTCGCGCGCTCGGCGTCGAGCGCGTCGGGATCTGGTTCCACTCGGCGGACCGCGCGGAGATCGTGTGCAACGACCTGTTCACGGCCGACCAGGGCCACACCGAAGGCGCACGCCTCGCGATCAGCGCCTACCCGACGTACTTCCGCGTGCTTGGCGACACGCGCGTCATCGACGCCGCCGACGCCATGGAGGATTCGCGTACGCGCGAGTTCGCGCAGACCTATCTGGCGCCGCTCGGGATTCGCTCGCTGCTCGACGCCCAGATCCGCATCGGCGACGAGGTTCGCGGCGTCATTTGCTGCGAATCGCTCACGGTGCGGCGTTGGACGCAGGAAGAGATCGCCTTCCTCGGGTCCGTCGCCGAGCGGATCGGCTTGGCCGTGTCAGCCGCTGAAGTCGCCGAGGACCGCGAGGCGCTGGAGACGCGGGTGCGCCTTCGCACACTCGATCTGGAGGCTGCGCGCGTTCAGGCCGAAGCCGCCAACGCCGCAAAGTCGCGCTTCATCGCCAACATCAGCCACGAATTGCGCACGCCGCTCAACGCCATCATCGGTTACAGCGAATTGCTGCTCGACGAGATCGCGACGCCCGATCGCGCTGGCGAGGCTGAGGATCTGCGGCGCATTCACGCCGCCGGATACCGCCTCTTGCGCCTGGTCAACGAAGTGCTCGACTTCGCCAAGATCGAAGAGGGTCGCACGACGATCGATCTGGCCCCGGTCGATGTGCGCGAGGTTCTCGACGATGTCGTCAGCACGGTCCGACCGCAGGCCGAGGCCAACGGCAACGTCATCGAGGTGTTCGTCGATCCGGAGGTATCGACGATCGTCACGGACGGCTTCAAGCTCGGCCAGTGCCTCATCAATCTCGCCGCCAACGCCGCCAAGTTCACGCGCGAAGGCCGCATCCGGATCGTCGCGACGCCCGGGCTGCGCGACGGCCGCCGGCATCTGCTGTTCAAGGTCATCGACACCGGCATCGGCATTCAGCCCGACCAGTTGAGCCGGTTGTTCGAACCCTTCGTTCAGGCCGACAGCTCGATCACGCGGACGTTCGGCGGCACCGGCCTTGGCCTCGCCCTCACGCGCAAGATCGCCCGCCTGCTCGGCGGCGACGTGGAAGGCGCCAGCGAGCCCGGCCACGGCTCGACGTTCACTCTCGCGTTGGCGCTCTGCGAAGACCTCGAAGCCGCCGTCGCCTAAGCGCGGATCGTCTCAAGACCGTTCCTTGGCGAGCCATTCGATTTGATCGCGGCCCAGCAGGAACGTCTTGTGCGTCTGCTCCTCCGCGCCGACGGCGGCGAAAAACCGGCGGGCGACCGAGTTGTCCACGCCGGTCGTAATCACCAATTCGCGCGCGCCGATGTCCATCCCCCGCAGCGCGATTTCGGCGAGTAAAGCGCGCGCCAAACCGTCGCCGCGGCCTTCGGGCGCGACGTAGAGCGCAGCGACCACCAAGGTCGCGCAGGCCGCATCGATGTCGTAGCCCTTGGTGGCGATGGCGCAGGCGCAAATCTGGCCGGAGGCTTCCGCCACCCAGGCCTCGAACAAGGCCTGCGGGCCAAAGCCGTGCGCGCGCACATGGTCGGCGTCGAGCGACGGCGGCTTGCGGCCATCCTCACGGCTCGCTTCGGCGGTCATGCGCGCGATGGTCTCGGCGTCGCGCGGCGCTGCGCGGCGGATCTGCGTCATTGCTCGGCTCCGTCCCGAGGATGGCGTCGTCAGGTCAGGCAAAGCAAGCTTCGTCGCCGATCAGTCGTCGTCGTTGAGCCAGCCGCCAGGAGGTCCAGGCACCAGTGGCCTGTCCTGGCCCTCCGCCCAGTCATCGAGGCGCGAGCGCCGGGACAGCCAGGCGCCGAACCACGTCAGCGCGAAGATCACCAGGATCGCGACCCCAATTCCGACCCAAAACCCAGGGCCCGGCATCGGATGTTCTCCATACGCCGCAAATCGGCGTCATACCGATTCAAATGGCCATCGGCGCATGCCGCCGCAAGGGATTACACCCGCACGGCGTCCGCCACGCGGAAGGTCAGCGGCGCGCCGCCGCCCTCGCGCACCGTGACGTATTCGCCGATCGCCAAGCGGTGGCCGCCAAGATCGTCGACGTCCTCGGTCGGGCCCTCGTCGGCCTCGTCGTACCAGAAGAACCATTGCGCGCCGCGGTGGCGCAGCCAGCCGTCGCTGGCCGCTTCGCCTGGACGGAAGCGGCGCACGGTGCATTCCCGTTTGCGTTGCGCCCAAAGGTGGGGGTCGAGCCTCAGATCGGCGTCCAAAGGGGCGTAGATCACATAGCCATTGTGGTCGTCGCCTTCAGGAAAGCCGGCCTGCGGATTGCGGCCGAGACGCAGCGTCACGCGCGTAAGCCCGATCATGGCGTTCTCTCTCCCGCGCCCGGCCTCGGCGCGCTATGTGTGGCCTTGGTTTAGAATGCGGCTGTGTTCGCCGCGCCGCGAGAGGGCGAAAGTCGAATGCCGTCGCGACAGGTCGCCGCAAACCGGACAGCGAAGTCCGCCAAGGAGCCGCCGCGCGCCTGGCAGCGCATGCTGTCGGGGCGCAGGCTCGATCTGCTCAATCCCTCGCCGTTCGACATCGAGATCGAAGACATCGCCCATGGCCTCGCCCGCGTCGCGCGGTGGAACGGACAGACGCGCGGCGAACACGCCTTTTCGGTGGCGCAGCATTCGGTGATCGTCGAGGCGCTGACAGCCCGCCTGCACCCCGACATCGACGCGCCAGGCCGGCTGACCGCACTCGTGCATGACGCGCCCGAATATGTGATCGGCGACATGATCAGCCCGTTCAAAACCGCGCTCGGGCTCGACTACAAAGCCTTCGAGGCGCGCCTGGAGGCGGCGGTCCACCTGCGCTTCGGCCTGCCGGCCAAGCCGCCCACTGCGCTCAAGGCCGCCATAAAAAAGGCCGACCTCATCTGCGCTTACTTCGAAGCGATCCACCTCGCCGGCTTCGCGCCGGAAGAGGCCAAGCGCTTCTTCGGCGCGCCGCCGGAGGATTTCGACGTCGACGTCGATCCCTGGCCGACCCATGTGGCGCAGAGCCGCTATCTTGAGCGGTTCGCTGATTTGATCCGGGAGATGTGAGTGGCGATTATCGTTTGCCCCCTGTCGAAAGTCGAAGCCATCGCCGCGGCGCGGCGTCCGCACCGCGTGGTCAGCCTGCTTGATCCGCACTCGGCGTTTCCGCGGCTCGAAGGCTTCCAAGACCGCCACCACAAGGCGCCGGTGCACGACATCACCAGCGATCTCGATGGGCTGAAGGCGCCCTGCGAAACCAGCGTCGGCGCCGTCATCCGGTTCGTGAGCGATTGGGACCGCAGCGCGCCGATCCTCATCCATTGCTACGCCGGCATCAGCCGCTCGACGGCGACCGCGTTCATCACCGCCTGCCTGCACAATCCGCAGGCCGACGAGGAAGCGATCGCGCTGGCGCTGCGGGCGGCCTCGCCGACCGCGACGCCCAACGCGCTGATCGTCGAGATCGCCGACGCTGAGCTCGGCCGCGCCGGCCGCATGCGGCGCGCCATCGCGGCGATTGGGCGCGGCTACCCGAGCTGGGAGGAGATCGGCGAGGCTCGGCCGTTCGAGATCCCCGCGCACTTCCCCGATCGGGACGCGGCGTGAGCATTGTCCTTGGCCTGTCGGCGGTGATCGTCACCGTCGGCGAGGACGCGCCCAATGTTTTGACGACGCGCGCGCCGGGCGCGCCGGCGGGCCTGCCGTTCGGCGCCTTCGACCCGGCCGGGGACCGAACGCTCGAATTGTCGTTGCGCCGTTGGGTGCGCGAACAGACCGGGTTCGACATCGGCTATGTCGAGCAGCTTTACACCTTCGGCGATCGCGGCCGGGAAGCGCCGCTGCCCGACGCCGCCCTCGTCGACCGCGTCATCTCGGTGGGGTATCTGGCGCTCACGCCGGAGCGCGCGGCCCTCGACCAACCGGGCGCGGCGTGGGCCGATTGGTATCGCTTTTTTCCCTATGAGGATTGGCGCGGCGGACGCCCCGCCCTGATCGATTCCGATATCGCGCCCCTGCTTAAGACCTGGGCGGGCGCCGATCAGACGCGCGCCACCCGCGCCCGCATGGCCTTCGCGCTGGACGGCGCGCCCTGGAACGAAGAGCGCGCCCTGGAGCGCTATGAATTGCTTTACGAGGCCGGGCTGACGCCGGAGGCCGCCCGCGATCGGGCGCGCTATGGCGGCCCGCCGGCGACCGATGCGCCCGCAAGCCTTGGCGACCCGATGACCTCGGACCATCGGCGCATTCTGGCGACCGCCATGTCGCGCCTGCGCGGCAAGCTCAAGTACCGGCCTATCGTGTTCGAACTCATGCCGGCGCGCTTCACGCTGCTGCATCTGCAGCGCGTCGTTGAAGCGATCTCAGGCCTGGAACTGCACAAACAGAATTTCCGCCGCCTGCTCGATCGCACCGGCCTCGTGGAAGGCGCCGGCATCTTCGAGACGCGCACCGGCGGACGTCCGGCGGAATTGTTCCGCTTCCGTCGCGAAGCTCTTACCGAGCGCCCGGTCGGCGGCGTGCATGTTCCCACGCCGCGGACCTAG
>JBMOIB010000077.1:0-13976 GCA_049317545.1 Caulobacterales bacterium
TCCTTCTTGTACTCGCCCTTCCGGTCCCGGACGATCGGCGCCAGCAGATAGGCCCGCGTCCCTTCCTTCAGGCTCATGACGCGGTCGACCATCTGGCTGACCTGCATGGCCTCGATCGGCTCGCCGGTGGCCGGCGAATAGGGCACGCCGATGCGCGCCCACAGGAGGCGCATGTAATCGTAGATCTCAGTGACGGTGCCGACGGTCGAGCGCGGGTTCTTCGAGGTCGTCTTCTGCTCGATCGAGATCGCCGGCGACAGGCCCTCGATGAGATCGACGTCCGGCTTCTGCATCAGCTCGAGGAACTGCCGCGCATAAGCCGAGAGGCTCTCCACGTAGCGACGCTGGCCCTCCGCGTAGATCGTGTCGAAAGCGAGCGAAGACTTGCCCGAGCCCGAAAGCCCGGTGATCACCACGAGCTTTCCGCGCGGGATGTCGATGTTGACGCTCTTGAGATTGTGCTCGCGCGCGCCGCGCACACGGATGTGGGTGAGCCCGTCGGACATTCGGCGTTCTGCTCGCTTTCCTGGCTTGACCTGAATTTGGCGCCCCGCCGCCCCTTGCCCGACCCAGCTTGAGCAAACCCAGGCTGGGTGACGGACCGGAACGGCGTTAACCTAATCCTTCGATTCGGCTTTGACGCCGAGAACAGAAATAGAACATACTCTCGCCCAAAACCACCGGCATAGGTTCGGAGGTGCGGTCGGGGGCCTGTTCGGCTCCAGCGCGTCGGCCGAGAGTGGAGGCCGGTTTCGGCGATCGGCGCGCTGACTTCAGGATGGAGATGGGTTCATGGCGGGCAGCGTCAACAAGGTCATTCTCGTCGGCAATCTGGGCAAGGACCCGGAAGTGCGGACTTTGAACTCGGGCGAGAAGGTCGCCACGCTCCGCGTCGCCACCTCGGAAAACTGGCGCGACAAGGCCACCGGCGAAAAGCGCGAGCGCACCGAATGGCACCAGGTCGTCATCTACAACGAGAACCTCTCGAAGGTCGCCGAGCAATTCCTGAAGAAAGGCTCGAAGGTCTATATCGAGGGCCAGCTGCAGACCCGCAAATGGCAGGATCAGCAGGGCCAGGAGCGCTACACGACTGAAATCGTGCTGCAGCGTTACCGCGGCGAGCTGACGATGCTCGAAGGCCGCGGCGGCGCCGGCGAAGGCGGCTATGAAGATCGCGGCGATTTCGGCGGCCAATCCTTCGGCGGCGGCGGCGGCGGCGGATCGTTCGGCGGCCAGCAGCGTCCCAAGAAGGTCGGCGACGGTCCCAAAGAGAGCTTCAACGCCGATCTGGACGACGAAATCCCGTTCTGAGGGCGGCGCTGCGGCGCGCCGCCGCGCGGCGATGCGCGCATCTTCTCAGGGAACCGCGCAGCGCTCATCTGCGTCTTGACCTCTCCGCCTGTGCGCGCTGACGGCATTACCGGAACGCGCAATCGGGCGGTGAGCGTCTAGGCCGCTTTGGGCCCGGCGGAGATGCGCCCATGCTCGAGTTCCTCACCGCAGCAGATGACGTCGTCGCCGTGCGCATCGTCGGCCGCGCCGACAAGCCAGACGTCGCCGCAACCTTCGAGGCCTGTCGCGAAAAGCTCACGCGGCATCCCTCCATTTCCGCCTATGTCGACCTCACCGCCTTCGAAGGCTTCGCGTTCGACGGCCTGATGGAAGACATCGCCGACGGCTTCGAAGCGCTCGGCTGGTGGGGCCGCGTGCGGCGCAAGGCGGTCGTCACTGACTCGCGCTGGATGCATGCGTGGATCCGTGGGGTTGGCAGCCTCGTGCGGCAGCCCGAAGTGAAGGCCTTTTCCGCCGCCCAAGCGGCTGAAGCGCTCGCGTGGGCGAGCGTCGGGTCAGATCAAGCGGCTGCGGATCAGGTCCCCGCCCCCGCCAGCGCTGCGCGATAGCGGCGGCTGCCGGCGAGCGTCCGGCCATCGGAAAGTTCGATCTCCACATCCCCCGCCCCGGTCGGTCGGATGGCGCGGATATGCGCCTTGTTGACCAGCCGGCTGCGGTGCACCCGTGCGAAGCCGTGCGGCGCAAGCCGCGCTTCGAAGGAAGACAGCACACCGCGCACATCCCGACTCGCCACGCCTCAGCGCCTCACATGCGCAGCGCCGCGGAACCAAGCCCGACGTTGCGCGTTGAACTCAGACCCGCACGAAATGCGCGCGCCAAAGGGCCGAACACGCCGCGCGGCGCGGGTCGACGCGCAGGAGGCCAATCCATGAAACTGAAGACCCTCGCGACGGCATTCGGTGCAGCCTCGGCGCTCCTGGCGGCGAGCTGCGGCGACACGGGGTTCATTGGGGCGCGCAAAGATGCGACCGATCACCAGGCCGCATCGGCACGACTAAGCGCCGCGCCTTCAAGTTGGGGCAGCGCGTTCAAGGAACGCCCGAGCGCGGAGTTGGCGGTCGTTCTCAGATTGGCCTTGGCCGCTCGGCTGTCGGCGCAGCCGTCGCCGCCGGTCGAACCGCGAGCAACGACAGTCCAAACGCCAAGACCAGCAGCGCCGTCATTCCAAGATTGATGAATGCGCCGGCGGCCGGGTGCGCCGTTCCGGCGGCGAACTTTGCGGCGAGCCGGATCGTATCGGCGCCGGTGCGCCCGACCTGCTCGACCAAAAGCATCAGGATCGCGAGCGGCAGGCCCGCGCGGTAGCGCGCGAGGATGATCCACACGAACAGGCAGAGCGAAAACAGCGCCATGCCCCATGCGCCGGCGGACTCGACGAGGGCAGCGGCGGCGGCGGGGCTGAACGTCTCGAGCGGCACGCCGTCGCAGCCTGACGCAGGATCACCGGACGCTTACCCCGCGCCGATGCGCCAGAAAGGCCCAAGCGCCGCTTGAAACCAGCCTGACGCCTCAAAGAGTGGTCGGCGAACCGGACAGGAGGACGAGATGACCCGCCCTCCTGCCCGCCATTCCGCTGAGAGCAGCTCAGAAGCCGAGCGAGAGCGTGACGGACACCGTACGCGGCGCGGCCACCATGTAGAACTCGTTGAACTCGTCGCGGTAGGAGCTGATGTAGCGCTCGTCGGTCAGGTTGTTGACCGACAGCGACACCTCAGCATACCGCCGCGCATCGTCCGAAAGCTTCACACGGTAGGCGGCCGAAAGATCCACCACCGTGTAGGCCGGGATTTCGAGCGCCGCCGTATTCGCCGCATTGCCGGGGGCCTCTCCGACCCGACGGGCGCTGAGCACGCCGGTGAACGGACCGTCGTCGTAGGTCAGCTGGCTGGCGAAAATGGTTTCCGGCGTGCCGGCCACCTTGGCGCCGGCGGCAACCAGTCGTCCGCTGCCGCCTGACGTCGATGCGGCGCGGAACGCCTGGGTGTATTCTCCATCGGTATACGATCCGGCGAAGTACGCGCGCAGACGGTCGTTGACGTCGAACTCGACGCTGCCCTCAAAGCCCGTAGTCTCGATGCCGCCGGGAATGTTGAAGTAGGTCCCGCCGGTGCCGACGTTGTAATTGATGCCCGGCGTGCCGACCGCGAACTCGTTGGTCAGGAACACGATCGGGCGATCGTATTGGTTGCGATAGACGGTCGCCGCGGCGCGCACGCGCTCGCCCTTGAAGCGCAAGCCGGCTTCATAGTTTTCGGTATATTCCGGCTGCAGGCGGGAAAGGTCGGTGCCGGTGCGCTCCAGCGCCCAGTCGCCGATGGCGCCGAAGTTCTTCGAATAGCCGGCGAACACCTGCACGGACGGCGATACGTCATAAACGAGACCGAGCGAGGGAAGCAGCTCATCGCTGTCGCTGTTCACGGCGAGGCGACGCCGCGAGACCAGCTGGCCGCGCGAATTGTACTCGACCCCGGATTCGGCCGACGTGCCTTCGATGTCGACGACATAGGTCTGAAGACCGCCGCTGAGGGTCAGACGGTCGGTCACCTGCCAGGAGTCAGCGATCCAGAACTTCCACAGATCCGTGACGAAGTTCTGCTCGAAGTCCTGCCGGTAGATCGGGCCGACCGCCGCCGGTCCCTGGCGGATGTCGAAATAGGCGCGCCAGGCGCGGCCGAAATCGCGATCGAGCTTTTCGTACCAGAGTCCGCCGCGAATGGTGTGGGCGCCGAGCTTCACCTCGCCGTCCGCCACCACGCCAAGCCGCTTATGATAATAAAGGCTGTTGCGATAGGACTGCGCCGACGAGCAGACCGGCTGGCCGGCATTGTTGCCGGTGGCGTTCACGCGCACCGTGTTGTCGGCGTTGAAGCACTCGGACGAGCGGACCGCGCGGCCATCCAGCGAGGAGTACACACGTTCCGTCGTTCCGTCGTACGGCAGCACGCCGTAGCTCTGGTTTCGCCCGGCATCGAAGATGGCCCGCGAGGCGCGGATTTCCGAGCCGCCGAACATGACCTGGCGCAGCGCGCCCGAACCGCCGCTCGTATCGAAGCGGCCGCGGATGCCAGGCGGAATGAATTCGCCGATGCCTTCATTCTTCTGCGCATAGGGCGTGACAGACAGCCGAAGCGCATCGGAAACTTTCCAGTCGAAACGCGCATAGCCGAGCGTGTTTTCCCGGATGCCCGACCATTCGTCGGCCCAGTATTCGTTGGCCGTGGCGTCCTGGGTGTTGAACACCGCGGTGGAGCCGTCGCGCTCGAAATTCGTGGCGTTGATGAATGAACGGACGGTTTCGATGATCGGATCATCGTCGCTGTCGTTGTACGAACCATAGAGCGTGACTGTCAGCGGGCCGAACTCGCTGACCGACTTGCCTTCCACGGCGAATTGCTCGATCGCGGCGGGCGTTGAGCCGGAGTGCGGCCACAGCGGCGCATCAAGCTGTGCGAGCGCGACGTAGGCGCGCGTGTTGCCGAACAGGGTTCCGAAATCGTAGCGGCCGAAATAGCGCCGCGCGTCGAAGTCGCCGACCGTCAAGCGCACGAGGCCGGCCGCCTCTTCAGATGGATCGCGGCTGAAATACGCAATCGTGCCGCCAAGCGCAGCGGCCGCCGGCGAGCCGACGTCAGCGGTGCCCTGGTTGACCTGGATGCGATCGAGGCTCTCGGCCAGAACGAACTTCTGCGCCGGGGCGCCGCCAAGATAATAGGACGCGTTGAACAGCGGCACGCCATCGAGCGTCTGGCCGATCTTGGAGGTGCGCTGGTTGACGTCGTAGCCTCGGATGTTGATGCCGTAGGACCACGGATCGTTGTTGAAGGCGTCGCCCGAGCGGATCTGGACGCCCGGCACAAGGCGGATCGCGTCGACGATGTTCTGCGCCGCCGGCAGCGCCTCGATCTGGGCCGAGGTGATGACGTTGTTGGCGCGGGCGACTTTCTCGCCGACCACGACGATCTCGACGGCCTCGGCGCTGTCTGCGGAAGCCGGTTGCTGCGCATGCGCCTGCCCCACGGTCGCTCCGAGAAGCGCAAGCGCGGTGAAGCTGAAAATCGAACCGTGGCCAAGCTTTTTCATGACTGCCCCTCAACCCGCGCCTGTCAGCGCCTTTTTTCCGATCGCCGGATGCCAGTCTGTGGCCGGGGGGGCAATCGCGGCATTTCGAGGGCTGCTATAGGAAAACAGCGGGGGTTTTGGGTCGCCTTTCACAACGGCGTCGCTGAGCGGTCACCAAACCGTCTTCAGAGCGTGGCAACTTTAAGAGTTAACAGAGCCTTCTCACAGCGCATGTCGTTGAATCTTCAGCACTTACGGGCCTTTCACGCGGTCGCCGCAGATGGCAGCATCTCCCGCGCCGCGCGTCGTTTGCAGCTGTCGCAGCCAACGCTGTCACAACAAATTCGCACCCTGGAACTCCGACACAAGGTCAGCCTGTTCGAGGGGCGCAAACCGCCGCTGCGTTTGACCCGCGCCGGAGAAGACCTGTTCGCGCTCACGCGCCGCCTTTTCGCGGTCGTGCAGGAGGTCGAGACCTTCTTCGACGCGGCGTCCGACGGCCTCGCCGGAGCGCTTCGACTGGGCTCGGACAGCCCGACATACGCTGCGCGTCTCGCCGCCGGATTTGCCGAGCGAACGCCAGGAGGCTTGATCAAGGTTCGCATCGGCAACGCCGATGAGGTCGTCGCCTGGCTCACTGACGGCGTGATCGACGCCGCGATCAGCAGCGATCCGCCGGCATCCTCGGCCTTTCATTATCAGCCCCTGTATCGTGATCAGTTGGTTGCCGCGTTCCCGATCGAGGTCGCTTCGCTCGCGCCGGAGCCCTGCACGCTCTCCGACTGTGCGTCCTACACGCTGCTTCTGCGTGAGCCAGCATCGCGCACGCGGCGCGCAACGGAGCGCATGCTGGATGCCGCCGGCGTATCGCCGCGCTCCCGGATCGAACTGCACACGCGCGAAGCGATCCGTGAAGCGATCTCTCTCGGTCTTGGAATGAGCTTTTTCTATTCGGCAGAATGTCCACCCGATCCACGCATCGTCTACCGGACGATCGCCGACGAAGGCGCGGCGCCTACATTCACGGGTTACCTGATCTGTGTCGCCGAGATGCGCCGCACCCCGACGATCCGCACCCTCCTTGCGCTGGCGCAAGACCTCGCCGGCGCGAGCCCGCTTCCGCTTTAGGACTGCGATTTGAAGCGCCCGCGCGCCGAACCAAACAGCGAGCTTCAAACAAGCGCGCGTTCGGCGGTGGGGTCGAGCGCCAGTTCGATGGCGTAGAGAACCAGAGATCAACCGCCGCAAAGCCGGCGCGTCCTGGCAGCCCATAGGACTGCCAAATGCCGAATTCAGGCCCAAGCGGGCTGCTTCGATCCAGGCCGCACGAATTGCGTGTTTTTCAGCGATAATGCGGCAACGATCACAAATCCAGAACCGGTCCGGGTTCGGATGAACGCGGACCTTATCGGCGGTAGAAAGGTGGTAGGGCCTCACCTCGCGCCGCCCCTTTCGAAGGGTAAAGCGCGCGATCAGCTAACCGGCTGATTTTCCGTCCCTGCCGCGTCGCAGGCTTGGCAGCCCCGCGCCTGAGAATGGGTAGGGCCATGCTTCGCGCCACCAACAAGCTGACCCATGCGAGCCTGAAAAAGACCGTCCCCGGCTACTAGGCCGATGGGAACGGGCTCTATTCGCAAGTCACCCAAGGCAAGGATGGCGAGCCCCGCCGCTCGTGGTTGCGCCGGATCACGGTGAAGGGCGTTCGCCGCGAGTTGGGCCTGGGCCGGGTTCAGGATTTGCCCCTCGCCAAGGCGCGGGAACGCCGCCCCGAAAGGACCACCGAGGAACGTTCGCGCCGGGAACGGCGGGAATGCGCTCCGAAGCGGCCATTGGCGGCGCCGCGAGCGATCGGCTGGAATTCGCCGAAGAGCAACACTCACACGGGCGCTGGGCCGTATCGGTTTTCCTCGGGCTCGCCCTTCTTGAACAGGTGACGCTTCGGCGCCAACCGTCCTATGAAACCGCCGGTGGAGGAGAAGAGCGATGCTGAGACGTGATGTTCTGGTCGGCGCGGCGGCGGCTGCGGCCTGGAGCGGGCGCGCCGAGGCGGCGACGCCGGACTTGGTGCGCGGTGCATTCCTCTACGGCTTTGCGCCGTTTGAGGTGGCGCGGCTGCGCCGCGCCGCGGCGTTCGGCGCGCAGAACGCACTTGCCTACCGCGCCACGCTCGCCGACCACAACGCGCGCGGCATCACCGCGCCGAACAACGACACCGTCTACGCCAGCGCCTATCTCGACCTGGCGCCCGGGCCGTTCGAGATCGCCGTGCCCGACATGGGGCGCCGCTACTACTCGGTCGCCTTCATGGATCTGTTCACCGACAACTTCGCCATCCTCGGCACGCGCGCGACGAAGGGCCGGCCCGGCGCGTACTGGCTGGCCGGCCCGAACTGGCGCGGCCGCGCGCCGGCGACGGCAAAGCTCATCCGAGCGCCGACGAACATCGTGTGGATGCTGGTGCGCACGCTGGTGGACGGGCCTTCCGATCTCGCCGCGGCCGATCTGGCCCAGCACGGCGTCACGCTCCGGCGCGTCAGCGACCATGAACCGCCCTCGCCCGCGATCGCGCCGCCGATGGACGCTGGCGATCCCGCGAATTTTCTCGCCGTCGTCAACGCCGCGCTGGTCGGCGCGAACGGAGCCAATGCGCGTCGGGCGCGCCGCTTCGCGCGCGTCGGCTTGAGAGCGGGCGATGCGGATGCGTTCGCGAAGCTCGATCCGGCGCTGCAGGCGGCGTGGCGCGACACCGCGCCGAAAACGTTGAGCACCCTCAAGGGCGGGCTCGCCGCCGTCGGCCGCGACGCCAACGGCTGGCGCATCCCTTCAGCGCGTCTCGGCGATTTCGGCGCCGACGATGCGTTGCGCGCGGCGGTGGCGCTCGGCGGCATTGGCGCGCTGCCGCCGGAGGAAGCGATGTATCTGTCCGCGCGCGCCGACAGCACGGGCGCGCCGCTCGACGGCGCAAACGCATACGTCTGGCGCGTGCCCGCCGGCGGCGTGCCGGCGAACGCGTTTTGGTCGCTCACGATGTACGCGCCTGAATCCGACGGCCGCGTCTTCCTCGTCGACAATCCGCTGCATCGCTACTCGATCGGCGACCGCACGCCGGGCTTCGTCGTCGGCGGCGACGGCGCATTCGACATCCAGCTCGGCGCGGCGGCGCCCGCAAACCCGAGCAACTGGCTCCCCGCCCCCGCCGGACCGTTCCGCGTCACGCTGCGCGCCTACCTGCCGAAACCGGCGCTGCGTTCCGGCGCATGGACGCCGGCGGCGATTGTGCGCGCGTGAGAGTCGTGTCTCGGCCGGCTGAAATGCCGGCAGAGGCTAAGGGTAGGAAAGGGCGCTAAAGTGGGCGTTGGCGGGTGCGGAGGTGGCGGGAAGCTATTCGCCGAATTTCGTCGATTATCACGTTTGGATCGAGCGCTTTTCGACCGGAGTGTTGGCGTGCATCCAACTATCGTGTTCTCGCAGTACCCCATCGCGCGCGTCCAGCTGTCGGCGGATGGCATCGTGCGCGGCCTTGTCCATCTTGTGACCGAAGATCAGGGCCGCTCCGGCAAGTCCCAACAAGGCCGGCGCGACAGCGAAGGCGGCCGCCAATGCGGCCAGGGCGAGCGGATCATTTTCATCCGCTAGACCGGCCTGGAAACCCAAGACCTCCAGAGCGGTTGCCGACGCGAAAACCGCAAACGCAGATCCAATCTTCACCGCGCCGCTCAGCATTCCAAACAGAAGGCCGTTGCGGTCGACGCCACTTTGCAAGCGTTCCTCATCGGCGAGATCCGCCATCATCGCGCGAAGGAGAATGGGGCCAGCGCTATAGGGCACGCCGGCCAGCGTCATAGCGACAATCGCCCAGACCAAACCGGGCGGCGCAATCAACACCGAAGCCTGCGCGATCGCGTAAGCGACGGCGGCCATCGCGAGCGCGCGGTGTTTGCCGATTTTCCGACCCAGCCCCGTCCACAGCGGCGCGCCAATAAGCGCGCCGAGAAAATAGAGCAACAGCAGCAAACCAGCTTCCGAACGATCCCAGCCTCGGATGGCTTCGAAATAGAAGAAGAACAGCGTGCCAGCGATGACCGGTCCAGTTCCAATCAAGATATCCGCGGCGAGCAACCTCAATACGGATGGCCGACGCAAGAGCGCCAGGAAGTGACGCCAATTGGATGCGCTGGAGTTTGGCGCGGCGGCAGGCTCGCGGATTGCAAGCAGCGCCACAAGAATAGCAGCCGGCAACGTCAACACGACGAACCAGCCCATGGCGCGGACGCCCGAAGCATAGTCGAGCCCGAAGCCGATCTTCATCAATGGCGGCATCGCGAGCACGACCAGCATGCCCAGCACAGTGAACGCCTGCCACCAACCGAACACCCGCGTACGCTCTCCGTATTCCGGGGCAACGCGCGCCGCCCACGCGACGTGAGCCATTGAGGCCATCGACTGGCCGAGAAAACCCAAGATCAGCCAAAACAGGATGTAGCTGCCGTCGATGCCCGGCGGCGCCATGAACAGCATCCACACCGCGAGCACAGCGATCGGCATACCAACCACCAGCCAAGGCTTGAATCGGCCAAAACGCGTGTTCGTCTTGTCGATCAGAAAACCCAGCGACGGATCCAACCACAAATCGAAAAGCCGGACGATTCCAAACGCCATGCCGATTGCGCCAAGGCTTACACCTAGATCTGTGGCGTAATAATTGGGGAGATAAACCACTACCGGCATCAGCATCGCGGCGACCGGAACGCACGGCAATGCGAAGGCAGCGAGGCGCCAAGATCCAAGCGGCCTTCGGTCGCTTTCGTTGTGGCCTACCCTAATCGTCGCCTCCAAGAATGCGTGTGGCGATGTCGAGATTGTCTCGCCACCCCGCCAAGCCGAAAAGGCATTCAATCCAACCAAGCCGGTCGTGTCAGTCAAGTCCAGAGACGGCGCAGGCCGAAAGCGGCCTATCGATTTGGATCCGCTCCGGCAGCAGACCTTGCGCCCCGAGGCTGCTCCAAAGATGCGTCCGTCGCCGCAGAATAGAATGACTAGCTCTACAGCGTCTTTCAGCCCCACCGCGCCGCCGTAGACTGCGTTCGCACATCAAAGCACTATCCGCCGATGAGCACTGTCCTCCCCCCCGTCCACGGACGGATCAATGACCTTGACGCCCACCTTCAGGCGCCAGCCTCGCGATGGGGCGAGGTATTCGGGGAAGCGACGGCCGAACTGGGCAAACCGTTCCTTGGGACCCCGTTTTTCGACGACACGAACACGCCCGAACTGTCTGTCGACTCGGCATGGAAAAAGAAGGGGTCCGCCGCGCCGGGCGCGGCAACCCCGGAAGGCCGGCTCGCATCGCCATTCAGTACTGGAATCTCCCGGCTGATGCGCGCCTGCGCGACGTGATCCTGGCGGTGCGGGCCGACGAGGCGGGCCATCGCGACGTGAACCATCGGTTTGCGGATGAACTGTCGCGAGGAAAAGCCGAACGCGTTGAGCAGGCGTCGTCTCATGACCAGCAGCCGAGAGGCGTAGGGGATAATCTCTGGCGGTAAAAGCCTATGAATGACGGGACGGCCAGACGGTGACAGACCGTGGAGTCGCACGATACGCATCAGCCGCTGCCCGGCAGCGGGATCGCGTTAATACCGCCCAAAGGCCGTCCTCGCCGCGTCGGTCGCCAGCGCGATCTTATGATCGTCTCCGAGTCATTCGCAGCGTCTGGATCCTGCTCGCGTTCAGAAATCGAATCCGGGCTGTGTGTCTTTGGCCTTGCGTTTGGTTCGCCTCCCCGCTGGCGGCAAACCTGCCTTTCGACTGCCGTGTTTATTCTGAATCTCGCGGGATGCCTTGAAGAAGTCATCTCCGCGACGCACGCCATAAACGGCCTCCCGCGCGGCGCGGGCGGCGACCTCGTGATCCACCAGGCGTTCAGGATAGGTGCGCCCAAGGATCACGCCGCGCTGCGCCAAAAAAGTCGGTGGCGCGGTCCACGGCTCGTGAATGAGATCGGTCGGAAGCGCGGCGAGTTCAGGGACCCAACGCCGGATGAAGACGCCGGAAGGATCCTGATCGCGCGACTGCTTCACCGGGTTGTAGATCCGGGCGATATTAGTCCCCGTCACGCCTGATTGCATCTGCGCCTGAGG
This sequence comes from Caulobacterales bacterium, assembly GCA_049317545.1. Classification (GTDB taxonomy): domain Bacteria; phylum Pseudomonadota; class Alphaproteobacteria; order Caulobacterales; family Aquidulcibacteraceae; genus REEB506. The sequence continues at coordinate 11,553 of JBMOIB010000077.1, forward strand.
GAAATGAATGCCAGGCTCGAAATCCGTGAATAGACGCGCGAGTTCCTGGGCGGGCCGCCGCCAGTCCTGCCACAGGTGGTAGCTTGAGAACGCCATCACCATGGATCGCATGCGGAAATTGAGCCAACCGGTCGCGCGCAGGGAACGCATGCAGGCGTCGACGAAGGGAAATCCCGTCATGCCCGTCGCCCAAGCCGAAACCAGACGTTCATGTTCTGGGCCGACCGGACGCAAGCCGATGTAGGCCGGGTGAAGTTCGCGGCGCTGGATCTCCGGCTCATCCTCCAGCTTCTGGATGAAATGGCAATGCCAATGCAGGCGGGACAAAAATGAGCTGATGGACTGCGTGTACTGCAGATCGCCACGCTCGCGCGTCCGTGCCTGGGCGCGGAGGCTTGCCTGATAGGTTTCCCGGACCGACAAACATCCAAAAGCAAGATGCGCAGAAATCCGCGAACAGGCCTGGGCGCCCTCGAGCGGCGAGGACATCGCCTGTCGGTAGGAGCGCCCGCGCTCGCCAAGGAAGCTTTTTAGTTGCGCCGCGCCGTTGCGACGTCCACCGCGCTGGACTTCCGGACACGGATCTTCAGCGATCCCCAACGCCGTGGCGTCAGGCCATTCATCTGCGGCGACGGCTGCAAAGCGGAGCGCTTGCGGCGCCTGCAGCGTTGGGGCGACCATCATCTGGCCCCAGCGCGCCGCCCACCCGTTGCGCTCGCGATGCGCGCGCCAGACGCCATGCTGGCGATATTCCAGGAACGGAACGTTCGCCTTACGCGCCCAGCGGCGCACCGCCCTGTCACGCACATAGGTCCAGAGAAGGCCTGTTTCCTCATGGGCATGCACAGCGGAGACGCCGTGAGACGCATGCAAATCATGAAGCACCTGGACCGCCTCGCCACAGCGCACAACAAGACGTGCGCCGCGCGCACCAAGGCTTTCGTCAAGGTCGGCCAGGGAATCGATCAAAAACTGAAAATGCCGCCCGGACATTTCCGCCTGGCGCCACATTTCCGGCTCCAGGATGTAGAGCGGCAGAACCGGCGCGCCGGTCTCGACGGCGGCATTGAGCGGCGCGTGATCATGCATGCGCAGGTCGCGCTTGAACCAGACGACCTGCATCATGGCGCGTCGGCGATCAGCTGCGGTATTTTCTCCCTGAGCTTGAAGAAACCAGCCTTGGCGTGAGGCCAGGTGCGTGCATCAAAAGGGCGCTGGACACGCACGAGCCTTATCCGGTCACGCGCGAGCTCTTGTTGCAGATCGTCCAGGACGCGCGCGATCGGGCCTGCAGGCGCAAAGGCGGTGACGACTTCCGTCACGCCACATTGCAGGGCCCAGTGCGCGACGTCTTCCGGGGCGATGTGCTCCCCACTTGAGCCAAAGTGCCCATCCGCTCTTCTCAGCCCATCTTCCAGCGCACCTTCGCAGAAGCGCGCGGCGGGGCCTTCTACGGTCGCCACCTTTGATCTCTTCAGACAAGCGCACCCCACCACGTCCGCCTCGAGGTTCCAGCTTTCTGAGTGCAGATCTTCTTCGGTCAGCAGAACCGCCACGCGCGAGGTCAAGGCGCTGTCGCCCTTTGGGAGCGGCGCGGGCGGCGAAGGCGGATGATCCTCTGTCAGTGGGGCGGCATGTTCATTGAGCCTGCCCGTGGGATCAAACCTGCCCTGCGTGTTTTCGCGAATGTTGGACGCACGGGCGAGATAGTGTTTGCCTTGCGTGTGCAGTCCTGCAACCCACCGCCACGAGAGCGTGTTTGAGGCCGGGTCTGCATCCAGCAGATTTTTGTAGAAGAAGTCAGCGCCGAGTTGCCACGGCAGACGCAGCGTGAAGATCCAGATCGAGGCGAACCACATGCGCGCGTGATTGTGCAGCCAGCCGGTCTCCGAAAGCTCGTGCGCCCAGGCATCGAAGCAGTCGATGCCCGTGCGTCCCTCCACGGCCAGCTGCAAACCGCGATCGCCCGAAAATGTCTCCTGAAGCGCTTTACACTCGGTTTCGAAACGCACCAGCATGCTGGGACGCATCTCCAGCCAACCCTTCCAGTAACTGCGCCAGTAGACTTCCTGGATGAACTTCTCCGCGGCCGCAAAATCATGGCGTCTGAGGACGGCGGCGATCACCTCGTCTTCCGTGACGAGCCGTCGGCGGATCCACGGCGAAAGCGCCGACACATTGGAACGGTCTGCCGGCCCGCGATCCATATTGCGGTCACGCGCATAGGCTCTTCCCGCATTCGAAATGAATGCATTCAGTCTGGAAAGACCTGCGGCTCGCGTCGGCGTCCAGTCGATCCGGGCAAGCGGGCCGGACGGACTAACTGGTGATTTTGAATGGCTCATTTCGCGTGTACGCAAGCGAAGACCATTTAGGTCAGAGCGCATCGACCGGCAATGCGGGTCGATGGCAGATTTGGGCCAA
>JBMOIB010000078.1:0-13895 GCA_049317545.1 Caulobacterales bacterium
GCACGCATGATCAGCGATCGATCTCGCCGAACACGATGTCCAGGGAGCCGAGAATGGCGGAGACGTCCGCGAGCATGTGACCGCGGCAGATATGATCCATCGCCTGCAGATGCGGGAAGCCCGGCGCCCGGATCTTCATCCGGTACGGGCGATTGCCGCCATCAGCCACGAGATAGACGCCGAACTCGCCCTTGGGCGCTTCGACGGCCGCATAAATCTCGCCGGCCGGAACGTGGAAGCCTTCGGTGTAGAGCTTGAAATGATGGATGAGCGCTTCCATCGACGACTTCATCTCGCCGCGCCGCGGCGGCGAAACTTTCGACTGCTCGGGCATCACGGGGCCCGGCGTTTTGCGCAGCAGTTCGACGCACTGGCGCATGATCTTCACGCTCTCGCGCATCTCCTCCATCCGGCAGAGATAGCGGTCGTAGCAATCGCCGTTCTTGCCGACGGGAATCTTGAACTTGAGCTCGTCGTAGATCTCGTAGGGCTGCGACCTGCGCAGGTCCCACGCCATCCCCGAACCGCGCACCATCACGCCGGAAAAGCCCCAGTCGAGCGCTTCGTCGACGCTCACCACGCCGATGTCGACGTTGCGCTGCTTGAAGATGCGGTTGTCGGTCAGAAGGCCTTCAATGTCGTCGAGCACCTTCGGGAAATGCAGGCAGAACCCGTCAATGTCTTCGACGAGCTTGGACGGCAGGTCCTGGTGGACGCCGCCCGGTCGGAAATAGGCCGCGTGCATGCGCGAGCCCGACGCGCGCTCATAGAAGATCATGAGCTTTTCGCGCTCTTCAAAGCCCCACAGGGGCGGTGTGAGCGCGCCGACGTCCATCGCCTGGGTGGTGACGTTGAGCAGGTGCGACAACAGCCGGCCGATCTCGGAGAACAGCACCCGGATGATCTTGGCGCGGCGCGGAACCTCGACGCCCGTCAGCCGCTCGATCGCCAGGCAATAGGCGTGCTCCTGGTTCATCGGCGCGACGTAATCGAGGCGGTCGAAGTACGGCAGGTTCTGCAGATAGGTGCGCGCCTCGGCGAGCTTCTCGGTGCCGCGATGGAGGAGACCGATGTGCGGATCGACGCGCTCGACGACTTCGCCGTCGAGTTCAAGCACCAGCCGCAGAACCCCGTGCGCCGCCGGATGCTGCGGGCCGAAATTGATGGTGATGGTGTTCTTTTCTTCGGGCGCCGGGGCGCCGCTTGCGTCATCGGCCATGGCGAATGCCCTCAATCGAACGGTCATCGTCATCCCGGGCGGCGCGCAGCGTCGACCCGAGACCTCGTGCCGGGTCCTGAACGAGGTCCCCGCTCTCGCTTCGCTCGGCGGGGATGACGAGCGCAAAACCGAACGCGCAAGGTCTCATCATTGGCCGCCCCCGGCCTTCGCCTTTTCGTCGCCGGGCAGCATGCCTTCCCAGGGCGACAGAAAGTCGAACTGGCGGAACGCCTGCTGCAGCTTCACGGGCTCATAGACCACGCGCTGCTGCTCGGGGTCGTAGCGGACCTCGACATAGCCGGTGAGCGGGAAATCCTTGCGCAGCGGGAAGCCCTGGAAGCCGTAGTCGGTGAGGATCCGGCGAAGGTCCGGATGGCCCGAAAACAGGATCCCGTACATGTCAAAGGCTTCGCGCTCGAACCAGTCGGCGGCCGGCCAGATGGAGATGGCGCTCGCCACCGGGACCGTTTCGTCGGCCTCGATCTTGATGCGGATGCGCGCGTTCTTGTGCATCGACAGCAGGTGATAGACGACGTCGAAGCGCTTCGGCCGATCCGGATGATCGACGCCGCAGATGTCGACGAGCGTGCGGAACTTGCAGCGCTGATCGTCGCGCAGGAAACGCAGCACGTCGAGGATCGCTTCGGCGCGGGCGAACGCGGTCAATTCCCCGTTGCGGATCTCGACGCCGGTGAGCCGGTCCCCGAGGCCGGCCTGAACGTCGGCGGCGAGCGCCTGAAGGAGGCTATCGGTCTGGCTCACAATTCGCGCACCCATCCTTCAGGACCGAATCAACGGTCGATCGTGCCGTCGCGGCGGATTTTCTTTTGCAATTGCAGAACGCCATAGAGCAGCGCTTCGGCCGTCGGCGGGCAGCCGGGGACGTAGATGTCGACCGGGACGACGCGGTCGCACCCGCGCACGACGGCGTAGCTGTAGTGGTAATAGCCGCCGCCATTGGCGCACGAGCCCATCGAGATGACGTAACGGGGCTCGGGCATCTGGTCGTACACTTTGCGCAGCGCCGGAGCCATTTTGTTGGTCAGCGTACCGGCGACGATCATGACGTCCGACTGGCGCGGGCTGGCGCGCGGGGCGAAGCCGAACCGCTCGGCGTCATACCGCGGCATCGACATCTGCATCATTTCGACGGCGCAGCAGGCGAGCCCGAACGTCATCCACATGAGCGAGCCGGTGCGCGCCCAGGTGATGAGATCATCGGCCCGCGCGACCAGAAAGCCTTTGTCGGCCAGTTCGTTGGACACGCTCGTGAAGACCGGATCGTTGGGCGCGATCGGGAACCCGCCCTCGACGCCGGCGCGGGCGGCCGCATTGGCGGAGGTCATTCCCATTCGAGCGCTCCCTTTCTCCACTCGTAGATGAGGCCGATGGTCAAGACGCCAAGGAACGCCATGAGCGACCAGTATCCGAAAATGCCTATGTCCTCGAGCGCGAGCGCGTACGGGAACAGGAAGGCGATTTCCAAGTCGAAGATGATGAAGAGGATCGAGACCAGGTAGAACCGGACGTCGAACTTCATCCGCGCATCTTCGAACGCGTTGAAGCCGCACTCATAGGCCGAGACCTTTTCTTTGTCCGGATGCTTCGGCGCGAAGAGCCATGGGAGCAGCATGAACCCCAGCCCCATGGCCCCGGCAATGCCGAGGAACACAAGGATCGGGAGATAGTCCGTCAGGAACGCCGCCATGGGCCGCCTCAAATCCCTCCGACGGGAACCCCGGTCGGCGTCGGCAGGGAGCGCATCGGCGACTCACCCGGGCCGCCGGCCCATCGGCGGCGCGGACGCTAGTTTGGCGGCGACCGCGTTGCAACCGCGCTGTTCGCCGCGGCGCACAAAATGCTGAACTGCGACAAGTCGCCCTACGGAATTGGATGTTGCGCGCGCGACCTGTTGCGACCGATCAGCCGGCTCGGGGCGCCATTGCGCCGGCCTCAAACTCGGCGATAGCCCGGCGCAGTCGGGCGTTTTCCAGTTCAAGCTGCTTCAGGCGCGAGACCTGTTCGAGCCGCAGTCCCGCGAAGTTTCGCTTCCAGCGAAAAAAAGTCGCATCCGTGATCCCGAGCGCGCGGGCGACGTCAGATGTATTCAAACCCGCATCGAGCAGGCGCGCAGCCTCGTCGAGCTTAGCGACGATTTCTTCGGCTTGGTGGCGCTTCCAACGCATTCTCAATCCTCACAAAGCCGGAAGGGGCCGATCACGGTTCCGTGATCATCCATAGGGGCGACACGCAATCAAGACAGGCGCCCTCGTCTGGGGCGCTGCGCGGCGCGAATTCTCCAATCAGGCGACACCGTCCGATCGCGCCGCGCGCGAGCCCGGTGGACCAACGGCGCTGGCCGGCTATATCGGGCAACGCTCAGGAGCAGCTCATGTCGATGTCGTTTGCGCGCGCCGCCGGCGCGGCCACCCTCGCCCTCGCGACCATCGTCGCCGCCTGCGGCCCCGCCGCCAAAAGCTCCAGCGACGAAGCGAAGCCGGCAGCGGCTGCGAGCGCGACCGCCACGACCATTCCAGCCGACGTCCTGGCCCGCCTGGGCAAAGACCTCGATGATGTGGCGTTGACCGACCAATCCGGCGCGGCGGTCGCCTGGAAGGACCTGAACGGCGCTCCTCGGGCGGTGTTCTTCGGCTTCACGCACTGCCCGGAGATTTGTCCGTCGACGATGGCGGCGCTGCAGGCCGCCAAGGACGCCGCCGGCCCAACGGCCGCTGGCCTGCGCATCGATTTCGTTTCGATCGACCCGAGCCGCGACACGCCGGCCGCCCTCAAGGCCTATTTCGCGAGCTTCGGCCCAGGCGTGCGTGGCCTGACGGGTTCTGACGAAGCGATCGCCCAGGTCGCAAAATCGTTCCGCGCCGCCTATCGCAAATCAGACCTCGGCGGCGGCGATTACACGATGGACCACACCACGCTCGTGTATCTGCTGGACGCGTCCGGTGCGGTCCGCGACGTCGCCGCCTACAACGCCCCGCCAGAGCGCCTCGCCGTCCAGATCAAAACGCTCACGGCCGGCCAAACGAGCGACTGAACGCCGTCAGCGCGCTGTCATACGGCTCCTGCGCTCATCGTCGCAGCCGCGCACGACGAACCCGACCGAACCCACGCCCTCGGCGCCGCGCGCATCGCGCACGCGCCAGTAAAGCCTGTAGCCGTGTGGAACGAGCACCGGCAGCTCGACTTCGAACTGTCCGGCTGGCGTCGCGTACGGCGCTGCGTCGATGTCTTGGGTTTCGCCCCGCGAATTGACCAGACGCAACGCGACGATCCGCGCGGCGCTCTGGAGTTGGAGCGTCATAGAAAACGGGCTGATCTCGAACGATTGCCCTTCGGCGAGGCCGCTGACGGAGCCGGCGCTCGTCGCAACCGCGGCGGAAGGGAAGACGAGCGCCGCAAGGGCGGCCGCCAGAGCGGCATGGACGATGCGCAGGCCCATCGCCGTCAGCTCTTTGCGGCCAGGCGCTTGCGCACCGCAGAAACGAGCGCATCAGGCTCGGCATTGTGCGCCAGATACTGCGCGACCTGCCCGTCCGGGCCTAGCAGGTAGATGAACGAGGTGTGGTTGATGCTGTGGCCCTCCTCGCGCGGCCGCGGCGGCGCATGTTCGCGCGCAACCTGGAACGCCACGGTCACAGCGTTGAGCTGGCTGCGCGACCCGGTGAGGACCAAAAGCGACGGACCGAAGCGTTGCGTAATGGCGCTCATCGCCGCCTGTTGCTTCAGCGGATCATGGTGCGCCGTTTCGGAGGCCGCGAGCTCTGGGTTGCGCGGACGGATCATCGCCGGCGGCGGCTCGATATCAACGAACACCGCGCGCGCCGGGATGCCTGCCGCGGTCAATTGCTTGGACGCCGCTACGATCGACGGCAGCGCCACGGGACAGGTGTCCGTGCAGCGGCTGTAACCGAGATAGATGAACGTCCAACGCCCGCGCAGGTTCTGCGACGCGACCATGCGGCCCGCCGGATCGCGGAGCACGAACGATCCCCCGAGCGAAGCCGGATCCGGCGGCGCGTACGAATGGTTGGAATGTGGCGGCGCCGCCGCCGCCGCCGTTCCGGCGAAGAGGAGCGCCGCCGCGACGAAAAACGAACGCGCGATCATGTGACGATGATCTGCGTCTGTGCGACGCCCGCGCCGCCGTTCTGAACCGCTTTGGTGATCCAATCGAGGAACTCCAGTTTGGCCGTAAATACGCCGGCGACGCGCGGTCGGATCAAAAGATCCATCCGTTGGGCCGTTACGAGTTCGATCGGCGTGTTCGCGCGGATCGTGTACGGCGCGCACCAGGGCTTTTCAGGGCCGCCGAGATAGTGGCCATCGATCGACACGCACTGGACGTCGACCGGCAACGTCACGCGGAGCACCGAATAGCTCGCATTCAACAGCCGGATGAGCGAGGTCTGGCCGCGCCTGGCGCGCACGACGCAGCGTGGGTCGGTCATCGTATTTGGCGCGAAGGCGCCGGTGATCGCGAAATACTTCGGCTCAAACCGGTTGAGCCCGACGTCGTCGCCGCACATGCCGGCGCTGTGGCCGAGCGTGCGCCAGCGCGGATCGAGATCGTCGGCCACCCAAAAGTTTTCGGTTTGGTAGGTCGGGCCGCCTTCGTAGACCGAACCAGGGCCACTCGGCGGATCGACGATCAATAGCCCGTACATGCCCATCTCAAAGTGGAGCACGGTGTTCTTGTGGCAATGGTAGAAGAACGTCCCAGGCTGGTGCGGCCGCCATTGATAATTGTAGGTGTCCGACACCTCGAACGACACGTGGCCGACGCCGTCGTTGAAGGTCGTCGGCTCGATGCCGTGATGGTGGATCGTGTGCGTGTTGTTCCGAGCGTAGAGCTTCGTGTGAACGAGCTGCCCCTGGCGCACCCGGATTGGCGGCGACGGCCAAACGTCAGCGGGCGCGCGTTCGTCTTCGAAGCGCCAGACCTCAATGGTCTTGCCATCAGGAGTCGGCAGATCGAGGCCGAACCGCACACCGCGCTCGAACGTGATGTCGGGCGTGAGACGATCAGGCGTGGGAAGATTGTCGACCTTGTAGGTGCTGCATCCGAACGTGTCGAACGTCATCGGCTCGGTGGGATCGAAACGCGTGCCGCCAAGCGGAAATTCTGACTGAGCCATCGTAATCGCTTCCTTGCGCGTTCAGACCGTCGGCCGCGGGCCGAGGATTTCCCAATGGCAGGCCATGCCCTGCGGGTAGTTTCCGCCGCCGGCGGTCTGCGACATTTCGGTGTGGCAGTGCATCACGTAGCGGAGCGGGAACGGCTCCTGCATGGGCGGCCACATCTCGCGCGGAATATCCGGAGGAATCTCGAACGGCAGGAGCACGTCCTTGCGATCGAGCGGCGCAGAGAACCAGACGTCTCGTTCGTAGATGTTGGAATTGACGACAACCGTGCCCGTCGAGCGCTGCGTGGAGAGCTCGAAAACATGGTTCCCGTGGATGTGCGGCGCGTGCGTCGCCAGGCCCGCATTCATGGTGCGGATCAGCGTCGGTTGACCAATATAGCCGACCGGTCTGATGCTCTCATTGTCCTCGGCATCGAAACCGCTCACGCCGTTGATCGTGAAGTAGCGCGGCTTGAACGTCGATACGACTGAAGCTGGATCGATCGCGAGTTTCTGCTCGACGCGACGGTTCAGATCCGGATCGACCTGCGAGAAGATCCAGACTTTTTCGCGCGTGGGGTCGAGCGGATTCCACTTGTCTCCCGCAAAGCGCTCAAGCACGCCGAGCGCGTCGAACACCGCTTGAACCGCGGGCGTTTGGGAAGCGCGGCTGTACGGCGTCGGCGAGCCGGCGGGCGTCGTGCCAATGCGCGGCGATACAATGAAGCCGCCATGCAAACCGAGCACGCGATAAAGCGGCGCATTCAGCGGATCGAGATACATATATGTGCCGGCGACTGGCGCGGTGAAGCGCAGCGTGACGCGCCGTCCGGGCGCGATCACCGCACTGGTCGCGCCAGGAACGCCTGGGATCTGGAAGCGGTGCGGTTCGCTCGTGTTGTTGGTGATCTGGAAGATCACGGTCTCGCCCTCAACGGCGCGAAGCAACGGCCGCGGCGCGCGCGTGCCGGCCGGACCACCGAAGAACAGCAGCATGTAAACGACCGTTCCGTCGATCATTTCGACGTCCGCGGGTTCGATCGAAATCTCGAAGTTGCGCGTTACGGATTGCGCGTACGCCTCGCTTGCTCCGAGCAGCATTCCAGCGCCACCGCCGAGCACGCCGTACGACAGAAATTCGCGCCTATCCATGATCGATGTGTCCCTGCGGTGCATTGCGAAGCCGCGATGCACCAGTCGGACCAAGATAGCGTTGTATTCCGTACGCTGACGGCGCCACGCCGTCGCAGGCGATCACAAGCCGGTGAGATTTCGCGTTGTGAGAGGTGAAGGGATCCAGCGCTCGCGCGGATCGCGGTAACCGGAGTCAAGTCGAACGCTGCTCGACGGAATGAACGGGATCAGCGCTCGCGCGGCTCAACCGGAGCGCGCGCGGATTGCTCTTTATCCGTGTCCGACGGCGCCGCCGCCGGGGTGGTGGATGCATCGATCGCGACAGCGCCGGACGCTAAAGCGGCGGCGGCGTCGATCGTGTTCGCTTGCCCGGCGCCGAGCACGCGCGCGATCTCTTCGGGATCGATCGAGTCTTTCCGCTGCACGCGGCTTACGAGGGGCGGATCGCCCGCGGCGACGCGGGGCGGCGCTATAGCTGACGGTGCGGACGGCGAACGTTCCTGCGCAGTTGGCGAAATCTGTTCCATGCTGAGGCGCGCGGATTTTCCAGCGACCTGGTCCATGCCGATCGGCTGGGCGCCGGCGCATGGCGCAGCGGCGAGCGAAACAATCATCAGCGCCAGGCGCGTGTTCACGACCCTTGTCCCGTCCCGACCTGGGTCACCGCGACGTTCGCATGACCGAATTGCGTGATCAGGATGGCGAGGCTGGAGCCGAATTGCTGCGCCGTCAATTGCGCGTCTTCGCTGTGCTGCGCAACGACCATGTCGTTGGCGTCGCCCGCCTGGGTGAGGTCGGCGAACGAGCCCTCCCCGGATTGCGAAAGTTCGAGGCGATTGTCGGAGCCGAATTGGCGGATGGCGGCGCTGTTGGATTCGCCGGCCTGGGTCACGCGGATCGAATTGCCCGCGCCGTACTGCGCGACGTCGGCGACAGCCCCCAAGCCCGTCTGCGCGGACGAGAGCTCATTGGCGGCGCCATATTGGCTGACGACGGCGCGCCCGTTCAGTTCAGTTTGTTGGATATCAGCGGAGAGCTCTGCGCCGGCCTGGGTCAACTCGACCGATTTCGCGCCAGGATCGCCCTGCGCGACCGGGGACCACGAGAGCAGGACTGCGACGACGCCAAAACCGGCTAACCCGAAACGTTTCGGCATCGTCGCTCCTTGAGACGCCGGAGGGCGAAGCCCTCCGGCGCGTTTGCTTATTGCTTCACGTTCGCGGTGTTGTTCGCACCCGTCTGCGTGATCGTCGAAATGGCCGACGTCACCGACATTTGCTGGACATCCGCGAAATGGTTGTCGCCGTCTTGGCTGATCAACGACGTCTTCATTTCACCCGACTGCTCGACCAGCGCGATGTTCGTCATGCCGCTCTGGGTGAGTTCCGAAGTCAGATCCGATCCATCCTGACCAACCGTGGCGGAGTTGTCGGAACCAGACTGGCTGATCGTCGAGGAAACCATACCGGTTCCGGACTGCGTGACCAACGCGATCTGACCGACGTCCGACTGATTGATCGTCGAGGCCAGGGAGGCGCCGTCGGAAGCGTCTTGCGACACCGTCGCGCTGTTGCTGTCGCCGGTCTGGAAGACCTGCGAGTCGGCGAGATAGCCGATTTGCGTGATGTTCGCGTCGTTGAGCGTGCCGTCCTGCGTGATGGCCGAGGACAGCGGTCCCGTGCCCGAGCTGGTCTGCTCGACGAGCGCGATATTCTGGATGTCCAACTGGGAGATCACCGAATTGGCTTCGACGCCGGTTTGCACAACCGTAGCCGTCTGAGACTCGCCGTACTGGGCGATGTCGGAGCTCAGGTTGCCGCCGCCGTCGCTCACCTGGCTCGAGGTGGCCGCATGATTGTCGCCGTCCTGCATAATGGTGCTGGCCGCGAAGGCGCCCGTTTGGCTCACGGTCGAGGTATTGGTCGTTCCGCCGCTTTGCAGAACCGACGAGGTCAGGTTGCCGTCAGCGGTCGTGCCGCTCTGGAACACGTCGGCGACTTGATTGTCGTCGTCTTGGTCGATCGTGGACGTCTTGGCGCCCGTGCCTTCCTGAGTGGCGAGGGCCGACGACAAGATGCCCGTCTGCGTGATGGTCGAGGAGGCGCTGTCGCCGGTTTGGTCGACGGTCGCCGAATTGTCATCGCCCGACTGTTCGATCGTGCTGACGTTTTGAGCCTCGGTCGCCGCCGGCGCGCCGCTGCTCGCCTGCGTCACCGAAGCGATGTTGGCCGTGCCCGATTGCGTGATCGTCGAGGCGTTGGCGGCCGCGCCGCCAAGGTCGGAACCATCATCGGATTGGACGACGTTGGCCACGGCGCCGGAGCCGGATTGTTCGATCGTCGAGGACGAGCCCGTCAGGCTCCCCGTCTGATCGACATCGGCGGCGTTGAAATCGGCGCTTTGCGTTACCGTGCTGTCGTTGCCCGGTGCGGCGAAGGCCAGTCCCGAAGAGAGAGCCAGCGCCGAGACGCTCGCGAGAAGAATGCGCAACATGTTTCACCCCTTTCGCAGCGCCATGATCGGCGCTCTGCCCGGCGCACGGAACGCGCGCTTCGGTTCATCACCGGGTTGATGGAATAAATTGCGCAGACTTGGCTGCATGTCGCTGTGTTGCGCTTATTGCGCGAGCGACGCGGGCTTCCTTCACTTTCCAGGCGGTGAGGCTTTGGCGCCTGCGGTGGGCTTCAGGGCGGCTTGCGGCGCCGGGAGCTTCGTGGGCTCCGCCGCGCGTGGCGACGGGCCTGACGCCACGGGCGACGTCAATTGAGCCGCCTTCGCCGCCTGCGGCGCGGGAAGTTTCGCTGGCTCCGCCGCACGCAGCGGCGAGGCCGACGCCACGGGCGGCGTCAATTGAGCGGCCTTGGCGGCGACGGGCGCGGCGGGACCCGCGACAGCCGCAGGAGCCTTTGCCGCCGGCGCAGCGCCGGCATTGCGCACCAGGCGCGGCGCGTCGCTGACCTTGCCAACCTGGGCCGCGCGCGCGGCGGAGAACACGCCGCCGCGCGCCGCGTCATATTCTTTCAGCAGGGGCGCAGCCGCATTTGCATCGGCGAACCGCCAATAGCCGAGCGCAGCGCCCTCGATGACCAGAGAGTGAACGGCCTTTTCGATCGCCTGCTGCAGCGCGACCTGGTCCGGCTCGTTGGACGTTACGCCGGTTTCGGCCTCGAGGAGCTCCCGGAACGCGACGTAACGGAAGGCGCTCGCGCTGACGCCGATCGAGGCGATCGTCTTCTTCGCCACCACCGTCGTGAGGACCTCGCCGGTCTTCACCGAAACGGCGCGCAGATAAACGGTGACCGTATCCTGGCGGTATTCCGTCGAGGCGCCGATGCCCAGGTAGCGCGCGCCGGCGCCGCCCGACATCGTATTGGTGTCATAGCCGATCACCCCGCCTTCGAGCAGGACGCCGGCGAACATCAGCGACGGCAGCGCGTCCGGATTGATCTGTTCCTCGCCGAGATAGCGCTGGCGCATCTCGCGGATGATCTGGCGTTCCTTGAGCAGGTTATCGAGGCGCTCGCGTTCCATGACCTGGAACCAGGAGCGGTTCCCGGCGTCCTGGAGCGCCTTGACGAGCATGGACGTCGCGCCTTGCGAGACGACGCGCGACAGCGATTGCGTCGACTCCCCGCCGCGGAACTGTCCCGTCTGATCCTGGAAATTGTACACCGCCACCGTCAGGCGCTGGGCAGGCGCCGGCAGAGCGATGAGCTCGCGCTGGGCCGCTGTCGGACGCGCCACTTCTGCGGGTCCGGACGGAAGCTCGTAGGGCTTCTGAAGGGTGGCGCAGCCGGAGAGAGCGGCAGCGGCTAGGATGGCGACAATGGTGCGCATGGCGACCTCAACCAACAGGGGATTTCGGGATTTCAACGATGGTGGTGGAACCCTCTTTCGTATCCGAGATGGTCAGGCGGATGGTGTCCGTCTGGGTTTCCCACTCGACCGTCTGGGTCCCGTAGATGATGCGGCCGGTCGGCTGCGCCTCATCGCCAAGGATGGCGTCGCTCACCTGACCCGCAAGCGCCGACAAGAGGCGCGATTGCAGCAGGCGAACGAATTGCTCGGATTGAGTCTCTTTCGGCGTCGGGGGACGCTCGTTGTCGTTCTGGGCCCCGGCGACCGCGAGCAGATGGCTCGAATTGAACGGGTTTCCGCCAAACGACGGATTGGTGAACTTGAACGTCATCTCGTCGGCGCTCGCGGCGCCCGACAACGCCATCAGAGCAATCGCCGAGGCGGCGGCCAGCGCCGTCCGCGATTTGCGACGGGACTGGACGTTTCGATCTGCACTGCGCTTCGACATGACCTGCTCCTTTCGAGACAAGGCTCGACGGCTTGAACCACTTCTGAGCAATTCGCGCGCCGTCAGCGCGCCTTGCCCATTTCGCAACCGACGCAGCTCAAGGCGCCGATTTCAAACAACACCCGCCGTTCGGCGACCGAGACGTCGCGCTCGGCGCGCGCCGCGGCGAGCCTGGCGTTCAGGAGGTTCTGTTCCTGGTCGAGAACCTCGAACACCGAGCGCAGGCCATTCTGCTGTTCGCGTTTGGCGCCGCGCACCGCGAGTTCGGCGGCGGCAACCTCAGCTTCGGCGGCTTCGCGGGCGGCGCGAGCGGCGTCGAGAGTCGCCCAGCCGGTGGCGACGCCCTCCTCCACATCGCGCAAGGCGACCGCCAGATCGAGACGGGCGGCGGCGCGCAGGTCGCGCTGCTGCTGCGTGCGCGCGCGAACCGAACCGCCCGTGAACAAGGGCACAGACATGCGCAGCGCCACGGTGTCGTCGATGATCCGTCCGGACTGCGGCAAGTTGAAACCGTCGTCGTAAAAGCTCGAGGCTTCAAGCGCGAGACGCAGCCCGCCGCCCGAACGGGCGAGATCAACCGCGGCATCCGCCGCTTTGACTTGTTGGCGCGCGGCTTCAAGGGCGTCGCGATTGCGCGCCGCGAGTGCGTTGGCCTCTTCAAGAGAAGCCGGCAGCCCATCGGGCGCAGCTGCGACGGAGAGGTCCCCCGGCGGGCGCCCGACGATCCGGATGAAGGCGCGTTCTGCGGCGACCTGGTCGGCGCGAGCGCGCGCCACCTGCGCTCGCGAAGCGGCGATGCGCGCATCGGCCTGCGCCACATCCGTCACCGTCAAGAAGCCCTTTTTCTGGTTGGCCTCGACGTAGCGCTTTTGGGTTTCGAGATTTTCGAGCGTTGCAATCTGGGCCGCAAGCGCCGCGCGGGTCTGGCGGACCTCCGCATAGGCGCGGGTCGTCTGGAGCAGAAGATCGCTGCGCGATTCCTCGTAGGCGGAGACGCTCGACTTGTATTGGGCGCGGGCCTGCGAAACGGCGGCGCGAACGCGACCCGAATTATAGAGGAGTTGCTGCGCGGTTCCGCCGGCGCGCCACGTCTCGCGGACTTCCGTCCGGGTCAGGCGGTTTGTGGGATCGTCGCGATCGAACCGCTCGGCGCTCGCCTGGCCGGAAACCTGCGGGAGCGCCTCGGCGAGCGCGACCGGAATGCCCTGACGCTGGGCGTCGACACGCGCCTTGCGGGCGGCAAGCGACGGGTTCGTCGCAATCGCGTCGACGAACGCGCGCTCCAGGGTTTCGGTTTCGGCCGCCGCAGGCGCGGCCAGAGCGAGCGCGCCGATCGCTATGAGGCCGGTCAAGGCCGCCAGGGCCCCAAGCGATGGGCTGTAACGCACGATATGGCTCCTGTCCCGCGCTTGGACGCCGCGCGCAGTGAACCCGAATTCAAGCAAAACTCACGCCGGCTCGCCTTGCAGGCGAACCCATGCGCGACAATCGAGCGGTTATGCCGTGCGCCTGGGGTGCGTCAGCGCAGCCAGCCCCAGCCGAAGGTCTTGTCACGGCCAGGAGGGCCCAGATCGATCGCCTCGGCGCGCAGTTGAACCAGCACGCGCGCGGCCGCGTCAGGCGATTGCGCCTGGTGGCGGCGCGCGACCGCCGCCGCCACGCTTGGCGCCGCATAGGACGTGCCGGACACCGACTGCGGTCCAGCGACGGGCACGTGCACCCCAACCGCGGCGAACGAAATGTAATCGCCCCGATTGGCCCGGCGATAGATCCGGCCCTGCTCGTCGATGGCCGTGACGCCCACCACGCCGACATAGGCCGCCGGATAGCTCGGCGGTGCAGCGGGACCGGAATTGCCGGCGGCCGCCACGATCACCACACCCCGCGCGATCGCGGAGCGGACGACTTTCTCCAGGACCGGATTATCAGGGCCCTGGATGCTGATGTTGATCACCGGGGCGCCGCGATCGACCAGCCAATCGATAGCCGCCGCCGCCGCTTCGGCCGTAGTAAATAGAGCGCCTTGCGCGTCGGCGGCGAACACGTCCGCCGCGTCGATGGCGACGCCAGAGTTCGCCGCGATCATCGCAACGGC
>JBMOIB010000079.1:0-13787 GCA_049317545.1 Caulobacterales bacterium
TCGCCGCCGGGCCGATCGTTTGCGGCGCTGCGGCCGTAACTTCGGGGCAGACGCGACTTTCTCTGGCCGATCGTCGCCCGATCGGGACCGCGCGCGACGCCGAACCCAGTGAGGTCGAATCCGCTCTTGTCGCGGCAGTCGCTGCGCAACCGGCCTGGAATGCGCGCGGCGGCGCGGCGCGGGCTGGGGTCCTGCGCAGGATGGGCGATGCGCTTGAAGCCGAAATGGACCGTCTCATCGGCCTTATCGCCGTCGAAGGCGGACGCACTTTGCAAGATGGGATCGACGAAGTCCGCGAGGCGATCGATTTCTGTCGCTATTACGCCGCCGAGGCCGAGCGCCTGTTCGCGCTGCCGCAACTCCTTCCGGGCCCGGCCGGCGAGACCAACCACCTCGAGCTCATGGGGCGCGGCGTGTTCGCCTGCATCTCGCCCTGGAATTTCCCGCTGGCGATCTTCACGGGCCAAATCGCCGTCGCTCTGGCGGCCGGCAATACCGTCGTCGCCAAGCCCGCCGAACAGACGCCGCTGATCGCCTTTGAAGCGGTGCGCTTGTTTCACGCCGCCGGCGCGCCCGTTGACGCTTTGCACCTCTTGCCAGGCGACGGTCGCGTCGGCGCAGCGCTGACCGCCGACCCTCGCGTGGCAGGGGTCGCCTTCACCGGCTCTACGGCGACGGCCAAGGCGATTGCGCGAACGCTGGCCGACCGTGAGGGGGCGATCCCGGTGCTGATCGCCGAGACCGGCGGGCTCAACGCCATGTTCGTCGACACGACGGCGCTCAAGGAACAGGTCATCGACGACGTTGTTGCGTCGGCGTTCGGCTCGGCCGGACAGCGCTGTTCGGCGCTGCGCCTTCTGTTTCTGCCGCACGAAACCGCCGACGCGATCCTCGACGGTCTGGCGCAGGCGCTTGAAGAAATCCAACTCGGCGATCCGCTTGATCCGCGGACCGATATCGGACCGGTGATCGACTCCGAGGCCCACGCCATGCTGGTCCTGCACATGGACGCCATGCGCGAGGTGGCCAAGGTCCGTGCCGTGCGCGCGCAGCCTGGATTGCCGGGACCGTTTTTCGGGCCGGCTATCGTCGAATTGTCGGATATGGACCAGATCGACCGCGAGGTTTTCGGTCCGATACTGCATATCGTCCGGTACGATCCGGCCGAAGTCGCCGTTGTCGGGGCGCGCCTCGCCGCCAAGGGGTATGGATTGACGCTCGGCGTTCATTCCCGACTGGAAGGTTTCGCCGCGGCGGTGCGCGACGCCGTCCCGGCCGGCAACGTCTACATCAACCGATCAATGATCGGCGCCGTCGTCGGCGTGCAGCCGTTTGGCGGTCAGGGCCTTTCCGGCACTGGCCCGAAGGCTGGCGGGCCGCATTATCTCCCGCGTTTCGCTACGGAACGCACACTGACCATCAACATCGCCGCGCAAGGCGGCGATCCCGCTCTTCTCAACCTTTGATCCCGCCATGCCAGACCAGTCGCCAAACCCGAACAATGTGACGCCATTTCCCGGGCCGGGCCGGCCGCCGCCAAAGCCGGCGGATCCGCGCGGGCCAGCGTTTGCCGTCTATGGGCTTGGCCTGTTGAGCTTTGGGCTACTTATCAGCGGTCGCCCATTCGCCGATCTGTTGGGGTTTGCGTGCGGATTCGCCGCTGTTGCGATCGCCGCGGGGCGCCGCGAAGAGGGGCCGGCCTGGCTGCGCTCGCACTATGAGTTCGGACTGCGAACATTGGTGATCACCGGCGCAATCTGGACGCTCGCGTCGCTTGCGACGTTTGTGCCGTTGCTCATTGCGCCCGTTTGGATCGCCAAACTCGCGCTTGGCGCGTGGCTCGTCCTTAGAACGCTCTACGGACTAGTTCAGACGTTGCGGCGCAAGATCATCGCAAATCCAAAGACGCCGCTTTTCTGATCATTTCGCCAGCCGGCAGCCCAGCCCATCTTCATAGATCGCCTGAGACATGAAGGCGCCCAGCGCAGCGCGCGCGGTGACGCGGTCGCCCTCTGGGATCAACTCTATCTGGCTGCGCGCTTCGGCCGGGAAATCCTCCAGGCACGACGCCATGGTGCGGCCGCTGACATGCAGGCATGAGCAAGTCTGCTTGGCGGCATACCCGACCGCGACCTGCGCATAGGCCGCCTGCTTGGCGCCGAACCAGCCCAGCGCGCCAAGCGCTACTGCGCCAACCGCGACTGCGGCCACGAGCGAACGTTTGATCGCCACGTCTGTCTCCCCTAGGTTGCGCACACTTTAGAAAGCTTCGAGGAATTGGCCATGAGAATCGGATTGCGCGCCGCCGCGATCGCCATCGCGCTTGCCTTGGCGCCGAATGCGGCCGATGCGCTCACCGCCTATCCGCCGCAGCCGAACGGCGCTGCGTGGCCGACGCTGGAATGGTCGTACGGGCCGGCCATCGGCGCCGACATCGAGGCGATCGCCGAAGACGTAGAGAAGGCCACCCGCAACCGCGACCCCAAGTTCGGCGAGACGCGCGCAGTCATCATCGTCCAGAATGGGCGCATCGTCCTTGAGAAGTATGCTCCTGGCTTCTCGGCGACCACGCGGCTCGTGTCCTGGTCGATGGCGAAGTCGATCACCCAGGCTGCAGTCGGCGTCGCCGCCGCCCAGGGGAAACTCGATCCAAACGCCGCGATGGGCGAATGGTTGTGGCCGAAATCTGATCCTCGGGCCGCCATCACGTGGCGCCAGTGGCTCAACATGGTCGACGGCCTGAAGTATCTCGAAATCGAGGCGCCGAGCATCGCCGAGAGCGACGCCGCCAAGCAATTGTACGGCCCCGGACGCCTTGACGTCGCGCGCTATTGCGCCGGCCTGAAGCTCGCCTCCGCGCCGGGGACCAGCTGGAACTACAATACGTGCGGCATCAACCTCGTTGGCGCCTCGCTCGCCCGAGTCATTTCGCCGGGGCCTGATGCGGCCGCGCGCCGCGCGGCGACGGCCGAATGGCTGGGCGCAGCGCTGTTCGGCCCAATCGGCATGACGACCGCGCAGCCGGAATTCGACGAAACCGGATCATTCCTGGGCGGCTCTTTGGTCTATGCGACAGCGCAGGACTTTGCCCGGTTCGGCCTTCTCTACCTGCGAGGCGGGCGCTGGGACGACAAGCAAATCGTGCCGCGCGGCTGGGTCGATTTCGCCCGCACGCCGACGCCTGCAACCAACATCGACTCTTACGGCGCGGGATGGTGGCTGACGCCGGCGAAGGGCGAGGGAGAGCCGTTGCGTTCGCTGATCGTCGGCGGGCCGATTGACGCGTTTTCAGCGCAGGGTCACGAAGGTCAGGTCATTCTGGTCGTGCCGTCAAAGGATCTCGTGATCGTGCGGCTCGGCCGCTTCGACGATCGCCGCGGCGCTTGGGATGCGCTCGGCGATTGGCTCGGCGTGATCGCCCGCAAGTTTCCCGACGCGGCGCCCGCAAGTCCCGCGCGCTAGCGCGAAGACTTAGGCGCCCGCCGCCGCCAGTCCGAGCCCGGCGAGAACCTGCTCGGGAGTCGCGCCTGCAGCGCGCACGGCGCGCAACGTTTCAGCTTGGTCGCGCTTGGCCAAGCGGCGCCCTTCGGGGTCGAGGATCAGACGGTGGTGGCGATAGACAGGCGTCGGCCAGCCGAACAGCGCCTGCAGCAGCACGTGCAGATGCGCGGAATCGATCAAATCCTCGCCGCGGACGACATGCGTGACGCCTTGGAGCGCATCGTCATGGACGCTCGCCAGATGATAACTCGCCGGAAATTCCTTCCGCGCGACGACGACATCGCCGAGGCGTTCGGGCTCGGCGCGGCGCCGCGCGCCGTCCGCCTCGAATGAAAGCTCGCTCCATACCGGTCCAAGCGCGTCGCGACAGGCGTCGAGCGAGAGCCGCCAGGCGAAGGCGCGGCCCTGGTCGAGAAAGGCCCGTTCTTCAGTCGGCGCCAGCGGCTGTGAGCGCGTCGCCTCAACGGGGCCGTGCGGGGCGCCGGCGATGTCAGCCATCAATTCCTTGCGGGTCTTAAAGCAGCGATAGACGAGGCCGCGCGCGATCAGCGCGTCGAGCGCGGCGCCATAGTCAGCCATGTGCTCGGATTGGCGACGCACCGGGGTTTCCCAGTGGAGGCCGAGCCAAGCGAGGTCCTCCATGATCGCGGCTTCAAACTCGGGGCGACAACGGCCAATGTCGGTATCTTCGATCCGCAACAAGAATCGCCCATTCGCAGCGCGCGCCGCGTCAAAGGCGACGCGCGCCGAATAGGCGTGTCCGCGATGCAGATAGCCAGTTGGCGAGGGCGCAAAGCGCGTCGTGAACATCATGGCGTCAAGCTCAGGCAAGCGCGGCTTCAGGGCAAGATCGCAATCCTGCCGCTATTGCAGCTATGGTCCGCCAACGGAGGGTTTCCATGCGCGCACTTCGCACGACTTTGATGGCTGGGGCGGTTCTGCTTGCGGCCTGCAGCCCTCAGGCGGCGAAGTCGGCGCGCGCGCCGGAGGCCGCCATGGCGCCCGAAGCGGTCGCCGCGGCCGATGTCGCCGGCGGTGGGCCGCCCGCAGCCCGCGAGGCCACGCCCGAAGCGACCAAAACGCCAGCCGCGCCACTCCTCGCCTACGCTCACGCCGCCGAGATCGAAGCGCCGGCGGCGAGAATCGACGGGCTCATGAAGGCGCATGCGGGCGCTTGTGCGGCCGCGGGCCCCTCCGTGTGCACCATGCTTGGCGCGCGCAAGGACTCGGCCAGCGGGGGCGAATTCGTCTCGGGCGAGCTGCATTTGCGCGCCGAACCGAAATGGCTGGAGCGTTTCCGCTCCGGGTTGGAAAGCGACGCCAAGGCGGCCCAGGGCCGGCTGGTTTCCACGAGCGTTTCCGCGGAAGATCTCACCCGCGACATCGTCGACGGCGAAGCGCGCCTGCGCGCGCAAAAGACCCTGCGCGACCGGCTCCAGCAATTGCTGCGCGACCGGCCTGGGAAACTCGCTGACCTGTTGGAGACCGAGCGCGAACTGGCCCGCGTCCAGGGCGAAATCGACAGCATGGAATCGATGCTCGCCGTGATGCGCCAGCGGGTCGACATGTCGACGCTCGACATCGCCTATCGCAGTGCGCCGAATGCGCTCACACGAGGCGCCTTTGAACCGGTGCGCGACGCCGCAGCCGGCTTCCTCGGCAGCGTCGCCCAAGGGCTGGCCGCTCTGATCACGCTCGTCGGCGTGCTCGCGCCCTGGTTGATCCTGATCGTGCCTGGCGTCTGGTTCGGGCTGCGCTGGTTGCGCCGCCGCCGTGAGGCGCGCGCGCCCAAATAGCGATTACGCCCTGACCTCAAGGCGCCGCGCTGGTGAGGGCGACGAACACGTCTTCAAGGTCGGGTTCTTCGGTCGCCAAATCGCGGATCGCGACGCCCGCGGCTTTGACCTTCTCAAGAATCGCTTCGACGGAAGTGTCGGCTGCGCGATACGTCACGGCCATGGCGCCGTCCTTGCGCAGAGACGTTTCCAGGCCAGCGAGCGCCGGCGCGGACGCAAGCGGCGTCTGCGGCTGGATCACGAGCGTCTTGCGATCGAGACGGCCGAGGATCTGCGGCGTCGGCTCGCAGGCGATCACTTCGCCGTGGTTGATGATGGCGATCGTGTCGCAGAGTTCTTGCGCCTCTTCGAGATAGTGCGTCGTGAGGACGATCGTGACGCCGTTGGCGTGAAGTTCGCGCACATAGGCCCAAAGGGAACGGCGCAATTCCACGTCGACGCCAGCAGTGGGTTCGTCGAGCACCAGCACGGGTGGGGTGTGGACCAGAGCCTTGGCCACCAGGAGCCGCCGCTTCATCCCGCCGGACAGGGTGCGCACATAGGCGTCGCGTTTGTCCCAGAGCCCGACCGCTTCGAGGATCTCGCGGGTCCGTCGCTCGCTCTTCGGAACCCCGTAATAGCCGGCCTGCAGCTCAAGGCTTTCCGACGGCGTAAAGAACGGATCCATGTTGATTTCTTGCGGCACGATGCCGATCGCGCCGCGGGCATCGCGCGGATGTTCGTCAATGTCGAAGCCCCACACCGACGCCCGCCCGCCCGTCTTGACCACCAGACCGGCGAAAATGTTGATGAAGGTCGATTTCCCGGCGCCGTTGGGACCGAGAAGGCCAAAGAAGGACCCTCGCGGGATGGTGAGGTCGATGCCCTTGAGCGCCTGCTTCGCCGGCAGTCTCGCACTGGCTTTGTAGGTCTTTTCGAGCCCGCGCGCTTCAATAGCGAATTCGGGCAGAGCTGTATGGACGGCGCGCATGTGAGGGGGAACCGGAAAGGGGGCGCGTTGCGCGCCGCGGCGATGCGCTCTACCTACGGGGTCGATCCGTGGAACGCAAACCGCCGCCCGCAATGACTGGCAAGCCCATGACCGACGCATCCGCGCCCGCTTCTGAACTCCCGGCTCCTGAAATCATCGTCGTGACTTCCAAACGGGTGAAGTGCGACGGCGGCGGAGGTGCTCTCGGCCACCCGGTCGTCTATTACGACATGGGCGAAGCTGATTTCGTCGAGTGCCTGTATTGCGACCGCCGCTATGTGCTGAAGGCCGGCGCCGGGCACGACGGCCACTGAATCGACCCCGTCGTTGAATCGTCACGTCGGCTCGGTATGCGTCCCGGCCATACGGGCATGAGGGATTGCGCAATGTCGGGACGGGTATTTTCGCGCCGGATGGTGTTGGCGTTGGGCGGCGGCGGCGCTGTTCTCGCGGCCGCACCGGCCTTTGGCCAGCTCGTCGCGGCGCCGGTCTTCCAAGACTATCCGTTCCAGCTCGGCGTGGCTTCCGGCGACCCGGCGCCCGACGGCTTTGTGATCTGGACGCGCCTTGCGCCGCGCCCGTTCGAGATTGGTTGCGGGATGCCCGCCGCCGTCGTGCCGGTGCGGTATGAGATCGCCGCCGATGACGCCTTCAAGACCATCGCCCGCAACGGCGAAGCGCTCGCGCGTCCCGAGCTTGGCCATGCGGTTCACGTTGAGGTCACAGGCCTCGAGCCCGGCCGGCCCTATTGGTATCGCTTCATCTGCGGCTCCGAGCGCAGCCTCGTCGGGCGCGCCAAGACGTTGCCGGCCGCCGGAGCGGACGTCGCCGCCGTTCGCTTCGCCGTCGGCGGCTGCCAGCACTACGAGCAGGGATTTTTCACCGCCTGGCGCCATGCGGCAGCCGAGGACTTGGATTTCATCTATTGCTACGGCGATTACATCTATGAGGGTCGAGGCTCGCGCGTGCGTACGCTGAGCGGTCAGCCCCAAGAGACGCCGCGCCAGCACTTCGGGTCGGAAATCTATTCGATCGACGACTACCGCCGCCGGTACGCGCAATACAAAATGGACGCCGATCTGCAGGCCGCCCATGCCGCCGCGCCCTGGTTCAGCGTGTGGGACGACCACGAGATCGACAACAATTGGGCCTCAAGCCTCGATCAGGACGGTACGCCGCCCCAGATTTTCGCCCTGCGCCAGCAGATGGCGATGCAGGCCTTCTACGAGCACACGCCGCTGCGCGCGCGTTCGCTGCCGCGCGGGCCGCAGCTCGCGCTGTATCGCCGCGCGACCTATGGGCAGTTGCTCGACGTGTCGTTCCTCGACACCCGCCAGTTTCGCTCCGACCAGCAGTGCGCCGACAAGTGGCGTGTGGCGTGCCCTGAGATCGAACGCAGCGACGCTGCGATGCTCGGCGATGCGCAGGAGAACTGGCTGTTCGACGGGCTTTCCGGTTCACGCGCGAAATGGAAGGCGTTGGCGCAGCAGGTCATGGTCATGGATCTCGACCGAGATCCCGGCGACGTCCAGGCTGTGAACTTGGATTCCTGGGCTGGTTATCGAACGCCGCGCGCGCGGTTGTTGAAATTCCTGCAGGAACGCCGCATCGGGAATTCTGTCGTGCTCACCGGCGACGAGCACCAGAACTATGCGGGCGAACTGCATCTCGACGGCCGCAATCCGGGCAAAACGCCGATCGCTGTCGAGTTCGTCGCGACCTCGATCGCGTCGGGCGGCGACGGCCAGGACCAGCGCGCCGACATGGCGGCCATCCAGGCCGTCAATGCGCAGCTCAAGTTCAACAACAATCAGCGCGGCTACGTCGTGTGCGACGTTACGAAAGAGCGCTGGCTGACGAGCTTCAAAGTGGTCGACAAGGTGAGCGCGCGGGGCGGGGCGATATCCGTTCGCGCCAAATGGGCGGTCGCCGATGGCGATCCGCGGCTCGTCCAGGCCTAAGCCGCCGTCAGCCGAGATCGACGATCATCTGATCGACCTTGCGGATCGCGCCGGGCTGAAGCCGCGGACGCGGACCGGCGAGACGTGCGTCCGGCGCCAAGCGCGCGATCACAGCGATCGTTTCTTCGAGTTCGGCCTTGGCGAGCGCCTCGCCGACGCAGCGGTGCGCGCCGGCGCCGAAGATCGGATGCCAGCGCGGGTGGTCGGTGCGGGAAATGTCGAAGCGTTCCGGATCGGCATAGACGTCGGGATCGCGCAGCGCGCCGATCAACGAGGCCGAAAACAGCGTGCCGGCCGGAATGAGCCAGCCGTCGACTTCAAGGTCGGCGGTCACGAAGCGCGGCAGGCCTGAGATCACCGGCTCGTAGCGCAGGCCTTCGTCGACGGCGGCCTTCTTGAGACCGTCCGGGTTCTCGCACAGGGCGCGCCATTGCTCGGGATGCTCCCAGAGCGCTGTGAGCGTCATGCACAGGGAGTTTCGCGTCGTATCCGAGCCCGCAAGGATCAGGCCCATGACCTGGGTGCGGCAGTCGATCTCGTCGAGCGTTTCGTCCTGGGCCATGGCGCGGACGTAGTCGGTCAGGAAGTCCTCGCGCGGCTCTCGACGGCGCTGGTCGAGGAGGTCCTCAACATAGAGGGCGAAGGCGGTGAGGCTTTCCTCGATCGCCGGTCGGCGGGCAGGATCAACGAAACCCAAAGCGTTCGCCGTATCGTCGATCCAGCGCAGAAACACCGGCAGATCCGACTGCGGCACACCGAGAATCTTCGCGATGATCCGAGCCGGGATCTGCGCGGCGATCTCGGCGACGAAGTCGAACGGCCCCTTGCCTTTGCGCTCGGAGATCAACTCGGTCGCGAGCGCGGCGGCCTCGCCGCGCATAGCGTCCATCAGCTTGAACGCGAAGGTGCGCGAGATCGGCATGCGCCGGCGCAGGTGCGCGTCCCCGTTCAGGAACAACATGGCGCGTTGCGTGAAGGTGTAGATCGGCCCCGACGTGATGCCCTGCATCATGTTGAGCTCGGTCTCCATCTGCCGGGTGTTTTCACCCATGGCCCGTTCGATGTGGCGGTGGCGCCAGCCGATCACGCCGAACGGCATGCGTGCGAGCGGCGCGAGCTCACGGAAATGGGCGACATAGCCGTATGGGCTTTCGGCCGACATCGTAAGGTCATAGGCCGACACTTCCGGCAGGTCGGCGATCGAACGCAGGCTCATGGGGGGTCTCCGGTCCAGGCGGTCGGTGCTTATCACGAGGCCGCTGTTGCCGCTAAGCTCGTCGGATGAACGACGCACAACCTTCGCACCCCGCCCAAACGATCGGCTTCTTCCTGGGGCCGGTCGCCTTTTTCGCGGTCGGCTTCGCCCTTCCAATCGAGGGCCTGACGCCGGAGGCCCAACGCGTGGCGGGTCTTGCGCTATGGATGGCGATCTGGTGGGCGAGCGAGGCGGTTCCGATCGCTGCGACCTCGCTTTTGCCGCTCGTGGCCCTGCCGCTGATCGGAGCGGGAACGGAGAGGCAGGCGGCCGCGCCCTACGCCAATCCGATCGTGCTCCTGCTGCTCGGCGGGTCGATCCTGGCCGTCGGGATCGAACGCTGGCGGCTGCATGCGCGGATCGCCCTCAACGCCCTGGCGCTTTCGGGTGATCGCCCGCGCCTGATCGTGCTGGGCTTCATGGCCGTGACGGCCTTCATTTCGATGTGGATCTCCAACACCGCGACGGCGCTGATGATGATGCCGATCGCGCTGTCGGTCGCCGCGACCGCCGGGCCGGAGCGTAAGGATTTCGCACAGGCGATGGTTCTTGGCATCGCCTATGCGGCCTCGATTGGCGGCATCGCCACCCCGATCGGCACACCGACGAACCTCATCGCCATGTCTTGGCTCAAGGAGCAGACAGGCCAAACGGTGAGTTTCGGCGACTGGATGGCGCTCGGCGTGCCGGCAATGCTCGTACTGGTGCCGCTGGCTTGGCTGGTGGTGGCGTGGGGCCTCAAGTCTGGCGGACGGGCGGCAGGCGCCGCCGCCGAGATTCTGCGCGAGCGCGACGCCCTTGGGCCGATGCGCGCGCCGGAAGCGCGCGTGCTCGCCGTGTTCGGCGTGGTGATCGCGCTCTGGGTCTCGGGCGAATGGATGCGTCAGGATCTGGGGCTGAAAGGCGTGACCGATATGAGCATCGTCATCGGCGGGGCGATCGCCATGATGATCCTGCCTGCTGGCGGCGGCGCGCGCCGCCCGCTCATCACCTGGTCGGAAGCCCAGAAGATCCCATGGAGCGTCATTTTGCTGTTCGGCGGCGGCATCTCGCTCGCCGAAGCGATGGAGCGCACGAAGCTCGCCGCCGCGATCGGCGACGCGCTCGGCGTGCTCGCCGGCGCCCCACCGTTAGTTGTCGTCGCTACGGTCACGGCGCTCGTCATTCTGCTCACGGAATTCATGTCGAACGTTGCGACGATCACCATGCTCCTGCCGGTGCTCGCGGCGCTCGCCGTCGCGCTCGGCGTACCGCCTGTTGTGCTCATCGCGCCGGCGGCGATCGCGGCTTCATGCGGCTTCATGATGCCGGCTGGAACCGGGCCCAACGCCGTCGCCTATGCGTCGGGCAAGACCAGCGTTGCGGCCATGATGGGCCGGGGCCTGTTGGTGAACCTCGCGGCGCTCATCGTTCTGAGCGCGGTGGGGTTGTGGATCGCGCCCATCGTTCTGCGCTAGGACCAGGCACCATGACCGCACCCGTCACCGAAACGTCCCGCGTCTATCTGATCGACGGCTCCGGATACATATTCCGCGCCTACCACGCTCTGCCGCCGCTCACGCGCGCCTCGGACGGCATGCCGGTCGGTGCGGTGCAGGGCTTCTGCAACATGATGTGGAAGCTCCTCAATGACATGAAGGCCGGCGAGCGACCGACCCATCTGGCGGTGATCTTCGATCGCTCCGAGCGCACGTTCCGCAACGAGATCTATCCAGAGTACAAGGCCCACCGCCCGCCGGCTCCGGAGGATCTCGTTCCGCAGTTCGCGATGATCCGCGAGGCGACCCGCGCCTTCGGCGTGCCGGCCGTCGATATGGAGGGCTTCGAGGCCGACGACCTCATCGCCACCTATGCTCGCCAGGCCAAGGAGGCCGGCGCACTGGTGCAGATCGTCTCCTCAGACAAGGACCTGATGCAGCTCATTGAGGACGGCCGCGTCATGCTGTTCGATCCGATGAAGCAGAAACCACTGGGGCCTGAGGCCGTGTTCGAAAAGTTTGGCGTGACGCCGGACAAGGTGATCGACGTGCAAGCCCTCATGGGCGACAGCGTCGACAATGTGCCGGGCGCGCCGGGGATCGGGCCGAAAACCGCCGCCGAACTGATCACCACATTCGGCTCGCTGGAAGCCGCGCTTGAGCGCGCCAGCGAGGTCAAACAGCAGAAGCGGCGCGAGACGCTTATTCAGTATGCGGATCAGATTCGCCTCTCGAAAGAACTCGTCACGTTGAAGACGGATGTGGCGGTGGAAGAGGCGCTCGAAGGCTTTGCGGTGCGCGATTTCGAGGACGCGGTTCTGCTCAAGTTTCTCGACGAGATGGAGTTCCGCACGCTGGGCCGCCGCGTGCGTGAGCACATGGCGCAAGATCCGGCGGCCGTCGTCCCCAAGCCGGCCGGCGCGCCGGAGGACGAGCCGCCGATCGACTACGCCGCTTACCGAACAATCGATCGGGCTGAGGATCTGCAAGCCCTGGTCGATCGCGCGCGCGCCGCGGGCGTCGTCGCTGTGGACACCGAAACCACCTCGCTCGACGGCATGCGGGCTAAGCTCGTGGGCGTGTCGCTTGCGCTTGGCCCGAACGAGGCCTGGTACGTCCCGCTTGGCCATACGCAGATGACGATCGCAAGCGCAGATCTGTTCGGAGAGCCCGCGCCGGAAACGCCCGGGCTCGTCCAGATCCCGCTGACGGAAGCGATCTCCATTCTCAAGCCCCTGCTCGAAGACCCGTCGGTCCTCAAGGTTGGCCAGAACATCAAGTATGACCTCACCATTCTGCATCGGCACGGAATCGACGTCGCGCCGATCGATTGCACGATGCTGATTTCATATGTGCTCGCCGCCGGCGTGCACGGGCACGGCATGGATGAATTGTCCGAGCGCTTCCTCGGCCACAAGCCGATTGGGTTCGCCGACGTCGCGGGCTCCGGCAAGGCGCAGGTCACCTTCGATCGGGTGCCCATCGAGGCGGCCACGCGGTATTCCGCCGAAGATGCAGATGTGACGTTGCGGCTCTGGCGGCGGCTCAAGCCGCGCCTCGCGCAGGAACGCCTGCTCACGGTTTACGAGACCCTCGAACGTCCCATGCCGCTGGTTTTGGCCGCCATGGAGCGCGCCGGGATCAAGGTCGATCCGAACGAATTGTCGCGCATGTCCGGCGAGTTCGCACAGCGCATGGGCGCGATGGAGGAGGAGGCGCACAAGATCGCCGGCAAGCCGTTCAATCTCGGCAGTCCGAAGCAGATCGGCGACATTTTCTTCGGAGAGATGGGGCTGCCCGGCGGCGTCAAGACCAAGACCGGAGCCTGGAGCACTGACGCGAGCGTCCTCGAAGAGCTCGCCGCGCAGGGCCATGCGCTGCCCCGCGTCCTGCTCGATTGGCGGCAATTGCAGAAGCTGCGTTCGACCTACACTGAGGCGCTGCGCGATGCGATCAATCCGGACACCGGCCGCGTCCATACGAGCTTCGCGCTGGCCGCCACGACGACCGGGCGTCTGTCGTCCTCGGATCCCAATCTGCAGAACATCCCGATCCGCACCGACGAGGGCCGCCGCATTCGGGAAGCTTTCATCGCCGAGCCCGGCCATGTCTTGATTTCCGCGGACTATTCCCAGATCGAACTGCGCCTCCTCGCCCATGTCGCCGACATCGAAACGCTCAAGAAGGCGTTCAACGACGGGCTCGACATCCATGCCATGACGGCCTCGGAAATGTTCGGAGTGCCGGTTGAGGGCATGGACCCGATGATCCGCCGGCAGGCCAAGGCGATCAATTTCGGCATCATTTATGGCATTTCCGCTTTCGGTCTCGCCAACAACCTCGGCATCGGCCAAAGCGAGGCCGCAGCCTATATCAAGCGCTATTTCGAGCGTTTCCCCGGCATCCGGGACTATATGGAGCGCATGAAGGCCGCTGCGCGCGCAAACGGCTATGTCGAGACCATCTTCGGCAGGCGCTGCCACCTCGCCGGCGTCAAGTCGAAGAATCCAGCCGAACGGGCCTTTGCCGAGCGCCAGGCGATCAACGCGCCGCTGCAAGGCGCGGCGGCCGATATTATACGGCGCGCCATGGTGCGGCTGCCGGCCGCGCTGGAAGGCGCGGGCCTCAAAGCGCGCATGCTGCTGCAGGTGCACGACGAACTCGTGTTCGAAGCCCCGGAGGATGAAGCGGCGGCGACCTGCGCGCTCGCCGCGCGGGTCATGGAAGAGGCCCCCGATCCCGCCGCGCGCCTGAGCGTGCCCTTAATCGTCGAGGCCAAGGCTGCGGCCAATTGGGCCACGGCGCACTGACAGGCCGTTATTGATG
>JBMOIB010000080.1:0-13666 GCA_049317545.1 Caulobacterales bacterium
GGATCTTCACGACATGGGCGCAGCGGGCCAGCAAGGCCGGCGAAACCGAGCCGCGCTCGCGCCCGAGCACATAGGCCGCGGACGGGGGGTGCTTGAACGTCGGCAGATCGATCGCATCGTCGGTCAATTCGATTCCGATCAGCACGCACCCCTTGGGAAGCAGCAAATCATCCGCCTTTTCATACGGATAGTATGGAAGATGGTGCATGCTGCGGGAGGTGTCCGCATTGTAGACGTCGCGGACCTTGGCGTGCGCATTGATCGAAAAGAAGAAGCTCGCGCCGAAGGCGTGCGCCGTGCGCATCAGCGCGCCCATATTCATGGGCTTGCTGATTTCCTCGCACCCGATTCCGAAATAGCCCCGCATCCTGCTCCCCTCGCCCGGCTCAGACGGCCGGCGCCGCGCCGGCCCGGGCGCGAACCGACCGATCGAGCGCGGCGAAGAACTCAGCCCTGAACGCGGCGCGGTCGACCATGCCGCCGAACGCGTCGTACAGGAACAACGGCGCCTCCGGCGCCCCGGCGGCGGCGTCGCGGGCCGTATCGGCGCGGTCGTCCGCGGCGACGCGCACGACGCGGTCCCAAAGGCCGAACCGCCCGATCGTCTCGATCTCCCAGACGGTGCCCTGCGTCACCTCGGACAGGTCGAGCACGATGACGTCGGCCGAGGCCATCAGCATGCGGACGACCAGCCGCCACCATTCGTCCGAAGTCCGGATGAGATAGGCCTTGGCGATGAACGAGGTCTCGATGTTGAGTTCCAGGCGGTCCTCGAGGCGGGCCGACAGCAGGCGGAAATCGCGCGGCGCGGCCACCAGCGCCGGGCCCCAGCGCGTGCGGTCCGTGGCGCGTAGCAGCATCATCAGAGGTATCGCGATGATCGCGATCACCGCCGCCGGGATCGAGCCGAACGCGCGCCCGACCATGCCCGCGAGCCATTCGAACGTGCTGCGCCGCACGTGCTTGTCGGCGAGCGCGATGACATGCCCGAACGGCTGCAGTTCCGTATCGATCAGGCGCTTGTAGCGGCGTCCCAAACGACGCTCGTTGAACTTTCGCAGGAGCACCATGCGCACCGGGCGCGATCGCAGCCAGGACGCCAGAAACAAGACGATCCCGGTTGGGATCAGCAGAACGCCGAACACCATGCCGATATCGCGCGAACGGCCGTCGAAGGCGGCGCCATCGGACAAGACCTCGAAGCCCGCCATCACGAAGATGGCCGCGAACAGCCCCGCGGCGACGAAGCCCGCCACGAGCCGGACCCGCTCGCCGGCGAGCGCGGCCTTCTGGGGGTTTTCGAGATCGTCGAGCGAGAAGAAGCTCGGCGCCGCGAATTCGGGAACCGGCTCGGGCGGCGCGCCGCGCTGCGCGAGCTCGGCCAAAGCCGCGGCCTGGCCGGCCTCGCTGTGCCCTGGCAGGATCGCCGCGACGCGCAATTCGTCGTCGCTCAGCGCCGCGCAGGCGCGCCCGCCCGCCTCGCCTGGCGCGCTGCGACGCAAGGCCGACCTGCTGCGGTAGAGCTTCAAAATGGCGCGGCGCGCTTTCGCGCCCGGCGCCGGGCGCGGCAGGACGAAGGCCGCGAGCGCAACGAGGGGCGCCGCGAATCCGGCGACCTGAAGGACGATGAACGCCGCCATGGCGGCCACGTCCCAGACCTCGCCGGCGGCGCCGGCCGGCGCCAGGTCGACCTGCGCGCGCACGACGAGCGGCGCGAGGACCGGTCCTGCAAGCAGCGCCGCGGCGAGGATCAGCAGGCCCCAGCGCGGGCCATGGTTTTTCTTGTTCTTCATCGCCCATCCCCATCGGCAGGTCTTCGGCGACGGCTGGGCCGTGCGCCGATCATGATAATATCGCGGATCGTCCGTGGTCGGATTATCAGCGGAACGTCCGCACGTCGAGGCGTCCCGCGCTCGTGGCGAGCCCCCGCTTCATCCCCTCGCTGACGAACGGCATCGCGATTTCACCCTCGGCGTCCACCGCGATCAAGCCGCCGTCGCCGCCCAAGGCCGCCATGTCGGCGAGCGCGCCCGCCGCGGCGGCATGCACGCTTTGACGCGCATAGAGCATCCGCGCCGACACGTCCGCGGCGACATTGGCGCGAATGAAGTATTCGCCCTGGCCGGTGCAGCTGACCGCCACGCGCCCGTCGGCCCAGGTCCCGGCGCCGATCAGGGGCGTATCGCCGACGCGGCCTGGCGTTTTGCCCAGCAGGCCGCCGGTCGAGGTCGCCGCGGCGAGCCGGCCGAGGATGTCGCGCACGACGGCGCCGACGGTGCCGTGCGCCAGTTCGCCGGGCGCGACCGGGCGTGCGACGGCGGGCGTGTAATAGTCGGCCGCCACTTTGGCGAACCCTCCGGCCGCCGCAAATTCGGCAGCGCCCTGCGCTGTCAGCATCACGTGCGGCGTTCGCTCCATCACGGCGCGAGCCACCCCGATCGGACTTTCGAACCCGACCAGGGCGCTGACCGCCCCGGCCTTGCGCGTCGCGCCGTCCATGATGGCGGCATCGAGTTCCCACACGCCGGCGGCGTTGGCGGCCGCGCCCTTGCCGGCGATGTGCAGTCCGCTGGCCTCCAGCGCACGGACCATGGCCTCGACCACATCCAACGCTGCAGCTCCCGCCGAGAGCATGGCGCCGCCCTCTTCGAGACAGGCGCGCATGTGCGCTTCTTCGCGATCGTAGGTGCGGTCCCGCGTCGGTCCGGCGCCGCCATGAAGCGCCAGGGTCCAAATCGTCATCGGATTTCTCCAGCTTGCGTTTTGGGCGCCCGACCGAAGATCAGGCCGCGCCGCCAGCCGACCCACAGCCCGATCAAGGTCGCGGTCGGGATGAAGGCGTCGAATTGCTCGGTCACGTCGATCAGCTCGAGCAGATAGGCGATCCCTACGGGACCCCACAGCAAGGTCGCAAGCCCCGCGCCGACGCCCTCCTCCCACGGAACGGCGAAAAGCGCCCGGCCGACGGTGAAATCGAGGAGGTCGAGGCCGAGGCTCAACGCCATGCGGATCCAAAATCCGGTTCGCGTCACGTCGCGCCTCCGTCTTGCCCGCGCCCGCGCAGCCCCATACGGTGCGCGCCAAAATCATCAACGCCAAGCGAGGAAACGATCATGAAGGCCCTGCTCAGCAAAGTCCCCGGCGGCCCGGAAACGCTCGTGCTCGAAGACGTCGCGGACCTTTCGCCCGCAGCTGGCGAGGTGGTGATCTCGGTCAAGGCGGTCGGCGTCAATTATCCCGACGTGCTCATCATCCAGGACATCTATCAATTCAAGCCCAATCGGCCGTTCTCGCCGGGCGGCGAGGTCGCCGGGATCGTCAAGTCCGTCGGCGAGGGCGTCACCAATCTGAAGCCGGGCGACCGCGTGCTCGGCTCGACCGGCTGGGGCGGCATGGCCGAAGAGATCATCATGCCGGCCGGCAATGCGCGCGTGCGCAAGATCCCCGACGCCATGCCCTTCGATGAAGCAGCGGCGTTCCTGATGACGTACGGCACCTCGCATTACGGCCTCAAGGATCGCGCCCACATCAAGCCGGGCGAAAGCCTTCTGGTGCTCGGCGCCGCCGGCGGTGTGGGCATTGCCGCGGTCGAACTCGGCAAAGCGATGGGCGCCAAGGTGATCGCCGCCGCGTCGAGCCAGGAGAAAGTCGATTTCGCGATCGCGTGCGGCGCCGACGAAGGCATCGTCTATCCCGCCAAGCTCGACGAGGACGACAAGGCCGCGACCAAGGCGTTGTCGGAAGCCTTCAAGAAGGCCGGCGGCGGCGGCGTGGACGTCATTTATGACGCCGTCGGCGGCGCCTATGCCGAACCCGCGTTGCGCGCAATGAATTGGGACGGCCGCTTCCTGGTGATCGGCTTCCCGGCCGGCATTCCGAAAATCCCGCTCAATCTGACGCTGCTCAAGAGCTGCCAGATCGTCGGCGTATTCTGGGGCGCGTTCACCGCGCGCCAGCCTGCCGACAACGAAGCCAACATCGCCGAACTGTTCGACCTGTACAAAGCCGGCAAGATCAAGCCGCGCGTCTCCGCCACCTTCCCGCTCGAGCGCGGCGCCGAAGCGATCCGCTGGCTCGCCGACCGCAAGGCGCAGGGCAAGGTTGTCGTCACGGTGGGATGAGGCGTCCAACTCGTCATCCCGGCCGAGCGAAGCGAGAGCCGGGACCCTGTTCCAATTCGCCCCTTGAACAAGGTCCCGGATCGTCGGCGGCGCCGACGTCCGGGATGACGAGTGCCCAAATCCAGCTCGCCTTCCGTAGCGTTGGAGGGCTAACCTCGCGCAAAACGACAACCCTCGGGAGGACACATGAGCGGGCGCATGAGCGGTAAGGTCGCCGTCGTCACCGGCGCGGCGTCGGGCATTGGTCTGGCGATCGTCGAGAAATTCGTCGCTGAAGGCGGGCTCGTGCTCGCCGCCGACATCCAGGATGCGAAGGGCGAGGCGCTGGCGACCCGGTTCAAGGGATCGGTGGTCTATCGCCATTGCGACGTGACGGACGTCGCGCAGATCAAGGCGGCGGTGGACGAGGCCGTCGCCGCATTCGGCGGTCTTGACGTTATGGTCAACAACGCCGGCGCGGGCGGCTCTGTCGCCATGGTCGAGGACGTCGAGGTCGGCGGTTACGATTGGACCATGCAGCTCTTGCTGCGTTCGGTGGTGTTCGGCACGAAATACGCCATTCCGCATCTGCGCGCCCGCGGCGGCGGCGCGGTGCTCAACACCGCTTCGGCGGCGGCGATCCTGGTAGGCGGCACGCCGTTCACCTATTCGGTGTGCAAGGCCGCGGTCGTGCATTTCACGAAGGCCGCGGCCGTCGAGACGGCGCCCGACAAGATCCGCGTCAATGCGCTCTGCCCGGGCGTGATCGCGACGCCGATCTGGGGCCAATTCCGGCCCGATTCCACGCCGGAATCGGCGGATCAGATGGCCGCCATGATGGCCCATGTCGGCGCCGGCATGCAGCCCTACCCGAAATCCGGCCTGCCCGAAGACATCGCCGACGCGGCGCTTTATCTGTGTTCGGACGAAGCCAAATTCGTCACCGGCCATGCGCTGGTGGTCGATGGCGCGATCACGCTCGGGCGTCAGGCGCGCACCCGCACCGGCATGGCCGTGATGCTCGGCGCCGACCAGGCCGAAGCGCTCAAAGGATATAACGATGCGCTCGCGGCCGAGCGCACACGGTTTGGAGGCTGAGACATGGCGCGTTTGGACGGTAAAGTCGCGGTGGTGACCGGCGCAGCCTCGGGCATCGGTCTCGGCACGGTGGAGCGGCTCGTGGCCGACGGCGCGCGCGTGCTCGCGGCCGACATCCAGGACGAGAAAGGCGAAGCGCTGGCGACGCGGTTCAAAGGCGCCGTCGCCTACCGGCATTGCGACGTCATGGAGGAGAGCCAGATCAAGGCGGCGATGGACGACGCCGCAGCAGAATTCGGCGGCCTCGACATCGTGTTCAACAACGCCGGCGCCGGCGGCGCGATGGGCGGCGTTGAGGAGACCGACGTCGCGGGCTTTCGCCGCACGCTTGATCTCCTGCTCGTCTCGGTCATGGCCGGCGTCAAACATGCGCTCCCGCATCTGAAGGCGCGCGGCGGCGGCGCGATCATCAACACCGCCTCGATCGCCGGCACCGAAGCCGGCTGGGGGCCGCTCGCCTATTCGACCGCCAAAGGCGCGGTGATCCATTTCACGCGCTGCGCGGCCGCCGACCTTTCGCAACACAAGATCCGCATCAACGCGATCTGCCCGGGCCTGATCGCCACTTCGATCTTCGGCGCCTCGCTCGGCTTGGCGCGTCCGGCTGCGGATCAAATGGCGGCGCTGGTCGCCGACAAGGGCGGACCGATGCAACCGATGGGACGCGCCGGCGCGCCCGCAGACATCGCCGCCATGGTCGCGTTCCTGGCGTCCGACGACGCGAGCTTCATCACCGGCGCGCACTTCATCGTCGATGGCGGCATCACGATCGGTCCGCGTCACGCCTGGGACCGGTCTGCGCCTTCGCCGTTCCTCGATGCGCTCGGCATCGACCCGGCGCAAGCCGAGGCCATGCGCCTTGCGATGGCGCAGCAGAAGACTTAGGGCACGACGATCCAGGAGCCGTCCGCGTCCTTGCTCAGGAGCGTTACGGTGCGCGGATCGATGTCGAGCTGCTCCTGGCCGAGATCAAACTTCCAGGCGAAACCCTGCTTGATGAGCCAATAGGTCGACTGGCCAGTGTCGATCCCAAGCGGGCCGCAGGCTGTGCGGGGCTCGTCGTCGGTGATCTTTTTCTTGGCCTTGTAGGCGACGTTGACGTCGACCACGAGCGCCCCGGCGGGCCATTCCTCGTAGCCGGCGTCACGCAACTCGCAAGCGGCGCGCTCTTCCTTGTTCTCGACGCCCTCTTTCACCATGCGCAGGAGCCCGCCGCGCGGGTCCTTTTCGTCGAGCGTGAACAGGCGCACGAGAGTTTCGCCAACGGCCGCCTCGCCGAACAATGCGGACGTCTCATAGTCGATCGACGCGCTGCGTGCGCCGGCGCTGAAGCCGAGCTTCGTCGTGACGCCTTTGCATGTCATGGCGCGATAGATCACCGCTTGGGAATCGGCGAGCACCGCTTCGTTGAAGGTCCAGCTGCAGCCTTCGGGCGCCGGTGGGTTCGGCGGCGGATTGTCGAGGTAATTGGCGGCGCGCCCGGCGCAGATGCCCGTCCCCGGCAAGCGCCCGCCATCATCGGCGCAGCTGGACGCGGCAACAGCTGGCGGCGCGTCTGCGGGCTTGGCGGCCTGCGGCGAGCAAGCGGCGGAGAGGACCGCCAAAGCGAACGCGGCAACGAAAACAGATCGGCTCATGGCTTCCCCCAAAGTCGGTGGGACAAGGCACGACCGTTGGAGCCGCGCCAAGACTCCCATCTGCGTTCGACTCTACGCCACCTTCTGGAGGTCGGGGACAGGAATATAGCAACTCACCGTCGTACCCCGGCCGGGCTCGGATTCCAGCGCGACCCAGCCGTCGTGCAATTCGATGAAGGAACGCACCAAGGCCAGGCCGAGGCCCGCGCCCCGACGGTCGTGGCTGACGAAATGGTCGAACGCGCCCGCCTGATCGTCATAGGAAATGCCGCGCCCGGTGTCGGACACATAGAGACGCACCATGCCGTCGCGGCGCTCGGCGCCGATGGTGACGACATCGCCCTTTTCAGTGAACCGCAGCGCATTGGACATGAGGTTCGCGAGCGCCTGACGCAGACGCGCGCCATCGGCGCGGATCCGCCCGACGCCGGGCGCAACGGCGATCTCGATCTTAACCTCGTGCTCGCGCGCTTTGGCGCCAGCGAGCGTCACCGCCTCGACGACGAGGTCCTGCACGGGGACATCCGCGAGATTGAGTTCAAGCCGTCCGGCCTCGATCATTGCGACCTCGAGAACGGAATCGACGAGGCGCGAGAGATTGTCGGCGCCGGCGAGCACCATCTGGATCACGTCGCGCTGACGGTCATTGAGCGGGCCGGCCATCAGTTTGGCGAGCACTTCCGCATAGCCCTGGATCGTCTGCAGCGGCGTACGCAGATGGTAGGAGACGTTCTCGACGAATTCCGTCTTCAAGCGGTCTG
The DNA here is from genome assembly GCA_049317545.1 of Caulobacterales bacterium. Lineage (GTDB taxonomy): Bacteria > Pseudomonadota > Alphaproteobacteria > Caulobacterales > Aquidulcibacteraceae > REEB506. The sequence continues at coordinate 7,597 of JBMOIB010000080.1, forward strand.
CCGCCTCGAAGGCTTCGGCGCGGTCGCGCAGGGCTTCTTCGACACGGCGCGAGGCCGTGATGTCGAGGAACGCGATCAGCGTCGCCCCATCCGGCAGCGGTCGGCTGATGAACGAGACGATCGATCCGTCCGAACGCCGCATTTCGCCGCGGTCTTCCTGACGCGCGTCGGGCGACGGATCGGTGATGCGGCCCTTGATGCGATCCCAGATGTCAGTCTCGTGGTGCAGCGGCGTACACAATTCGATCACACGATCGATGTCGATGGCGCCTTCCATGTCGAGCGGGTCGATCCGCCAGATCGCGTCGAACGCCGCATTGCGCAATTGCATGCGCCCGTCGAGGCCAAACACGACGACGCCTTCGTGCAGGCGATCGAGCGCGGCGCGCTGGACCTGATGGAGCGAAGCGTAGCGGCTCTTGAGCAGCGTTTCGGTCGTGATATCGCTGAACACGAGCATCAGGCCGCCGAGAGGATGGCGGCGGCGCGCAACGCGCAGCGTCTTGCCTTCCGGCAATTGCCACAGCGTCTCGGGAAGATCGGCCATTTCCTGATAGGCGAGCAGTTCGTTGGCTCGCCATTCGGGATAATTGGCGTGCGCCGGCAAGCGGCGGCGTTCCTTCATGAGGTCGAGCCAGGACGCGTGCGTCGGTTGCTCAGCGAGAAATGCGGGATCGATGTTGAACAGCGCCATGAAGGCGCGGTTGTGGAACATCACGCGCCGATCGGGCCCAAACACCACCACGGCTTCATTGAGCGCATCGAGGGTCGCGTCGTGCGCCTGCACGATGCGATCGCGCTCCGCGCGGGCGGTCTCGACGTCGGTTACGTCAAACGCCATGCCCCCCACGGCGCCGGCGACCGGGAACATCAGGACGCGAAAGGCGCGCCGCTCGCCGCGCACGACGATGTGGCGGATTTCTTCGATCTCGCCGCCAATCTCGATCGCGCGGCGCGACTGATCGACGGCGCGCGAATCGATAAGCAGGTTGCGCTGCACGGCCTGATCGAGCGACTTGGATTCAAGGGCGGAGAGATAGGCATCGTTCGCCCATTCAAGCTTACCCTGCCCAGAGAGGCGCCAAGCGAGAAATGGCGCGCGCGTAAGCATGTCGAGGAACGCGGCCGGATCGCGGGCGATGGCGCGGCGGACATCGTCGTTGCGCCCGGCCTGCGAGGCGCCGTCAGCCGCGCCCTTGGCGGAGCTGTCGAGTATCCAGACCACGGCGCGCGGGCCAGCCGTGCGGCCGTCGACTTCGACGAACATGCCCTGGGCTGTGGAGAAGGTCAGCGAGAACGACTCGCCTTCGCGCCGCAGCCGCGTGAGCGCCGGCGCGAGATAAGCGTCGCCGCCCGCCGAGTCGCGTCCCTTGAAGCCTGCGAGCCCCTGGAGAATCCGCACGGCCGGGCTGTCGCCGACGCCGGCGTCGGCAAACCGCAACAGGCTCGCGAGCGCAAGCGGCGAGCCGTACATCTTCGGTCCGCCCCATGGCGATTCTGGCGAGATCGCGGGCGCCGCGGCGCCCGGTTCGGATTCCCAAACGAGCGCGACGCCCGGAAATGCGCCCATGAGCGAATCCCAGCGTTGCAGCTTGTCCTCTGCGGCGCTGGCTTTGGAGCGCCAACGGCCTTCGGCGCCGCGGGCGCCGTCGGAAATTCGCAAGGCCCACAGGACCGCCGCGACAGCAGTCGCCGCAGCGCCGCCGGCGACCAGCAGATACGTCGCACCAAGATCCACGTTACGCCCCTCGAATCAGCCGTTCGGCCGATCTGAATCTCTCAGACCAAGCGCGATTTTGGAATCGCGCGTGCATCAGGTTAACCCGAACCTAACAGGAAGGGGATTTATCCGCGCCGAGCGTGGGCGCCACGGTCGCGCACGGCGGCGGCGCCGCGAATTCGAAACACGAACGGGACCTGGTAGCTGACGCCGAAGCGCGGCGTAAATCCCGGCGCCGGCGTGAAGCGCGCGGCGGCGAGCGCTTCGGTCGCGGCCTCCGAAAACACCGGCGCTGGCCAGACGTCGACGCAATTGATCGTGCGTGGCGCGCCGTCGACGCCGATCTCGAAATCGAGAATGGCGAACCCTTCGATGCCGAGCCGTCGCGCGGCGTCGGGAAAACGCGCGACGATCGGCGTCGCCAGTAGCCAAGGCATTGAAACGTCGGCGCTGCCGCGCCAGACGACGCAGCATGGCCCCTCCGGCAGCCCAAGACGTTCGCGCGCGGCTTCCAGCGCGGCGAGCCGGCCTCGCCAGCGCCGATTGAGGATGAACACCGTGATCGCGACGACGACGCTGATCACACCGCCCGACGCCAGCAGCGCCTGGCCGCCGCCGAGCCCGAACGCCATGAAGACGGTGGTCAACGTGACCTGCGCGAGCACGACGACGACGAACAGCCCGCCCAGAAACAGCGCGCGGGCGGCGACCGCCGATACTCGACGCGCGAGGACGTTCACCCGCTGCTCCTCGGATTGAGCGTTGCGTTAAACCCTCGCGAGAGCGGACGCGCAAGGCGGGCTCTGCAGTCGCTCTGCGCGCTACGCGACTTTCACTCGTGTGGCGGCCTCGGGGAGGTCGTGACCGAACGCGCGCTGGAAGAATTCCGCCACCGTCGGGCGCTCGAGTTCGTCGCACTTGTTGAGGAACGTCATGCGGAAGGCGAGCCCGACGTCGCCGAAAATGACGGCGTTTTCCGCCCAAGTGATGACGGTGCGCGGGCTCATGACGGTGGAGATGTCGCCGTTCATGAAGGCGTTGCGCGTCATGTCGGCGACGCGGACCATGGCCATGATCCGCTTCTTCCCGTCGGCTGTGTCGTAGGCCTTGCCGGCCTTGGCGAGCACAATGGCGGCTTCGGCGTCGTGGTCGAGATAATTCAACGTCGTAACGATCGACCAGCGATCCATCTGGCCCTGATTGATCTGCTGGGTGCCGTGATAGAGCCCGGTCGTGTCGCCCAGGCCGACGGTGTTGGTCGTCGAGAACAGGCGGAAGTGCTTGTTCGGGCTGATGACGCGGTTCTGGTCGAGCAGCGTGAGCTTGCCCGAGGCTTCGAGCACGCGCTGGATCACGAACATCACGTCCGGCCGGCCGGCGTCATACTCGTCGAAGCAGATGGCCACTGGCCGCTGCAGGGCCCACGGCAGGATGCCCTCGCGAAACTCGGTGATTTGTTTGCCTTCTTTCAGAACGATCGCGTCCTTGCCGACGAGATCGATCCGCGAAACGTGGCTGTCCAGGTTCACCCGGATCATCGGCCAGTTGAGGCGGGCCGCGACCTGTTCGACGTGCGTCGACTTGCCGGTGCCGTGGTAGCCTTGAACCATGACCCGCCGGTTGAAGGCGAAACCGGCGAGGATCGCGAGCGTGGTTTGCGGGTCGAAGCGGTAAGCCTCGTCGACCTCGGGCACGTATTCGGTCCGCTTGGAGAACGCGGGCGCCATGATGTCGGCCTGGACGCCGAAATCGCGGGCGCTCATTTCGCGGTCCGGAATCATGGTGAGCAGGTCGTCGGCGGCGGTCATGTGGGGTCGTCCAGGTTCTGGGGTCTAAGCGGTCAATCTGGCGGCTTTTGCGGCTGCGTCCAAGACTTACGCCACGAGACCCGTCGATTTGAGCGTTTGGAAGGCGCGGATCACCTTGTGGAGTTGGGTCTCCATGGTCCGATCGCCGCCGTTGGAATCCGGGTGGTAACGCTTGACCAGCTCGGCGTAGCGGATGCGGATGGCGGCCGGATCCGTCCCGGGCGTCAGGTCGAGGGTTTCGAGCGCCAGGAGCTGCAGGCGCGAATAGTGCGGCGCGTCGTCGCGCTCGGCGCGTGCGCCGCCAGGACCTGAGTCTCCCGCGAACATGCCGAACGGATCGCGCCGCTTGCCGGACTGGAAGTTGCGCTGCGCCGCCGAGAGCCGGTCGCCGCGCGCGGCGCGGAAGGTCCAGGTTGGGCGGTGGCCGGCCGCTTCGGCGCGGTCGTAGGCGGCCAGCTCGGCGTCGCTCATGCCGGCGAAATAGTTCCAGCGGCGATTGTACTCGCTCGCATGGTCCAGACAGAACCACCAGAATTCGCCATTGTGCTGGCGCGCCTTGGGCGCGCGGTGGGCGCCGGCGTGGCTGCACCCCACATGATCGCAAGCCCGTTCGGCCGGCGCACGCGCCTCGGCGGCCCCCGCGTCTCGCTTCTTGACGCGGATGTCGACGAATTTTGGTTTGTATTCGAACGCGGCGGTCATCGTGGGGAGTATGTGTGTGACCGATCCTGCGAACAAGGAATTGACAGGCGAGAAATCGACGCCGACGCGCGTCGATCGCATCCGCGCGGCGCTCAGTCTGCGCTTCACCCCCCTCTCCCTCGAGGTGATCGACGAGAGCGATCGCCATGCCGGCCATGCAGGCGCGGTCGTCGGCGAGGTCACCCATGTCCGGGTTCGGATGACCAGCGCGGTCTTTGCAGGACTTTCGCGCGTTGCGCGCCAGCGAGCCGTGAACGAGGCGCTCGCCGCGGAATTCGCCGCCGGGCTGCATGCGCTGGCGCTGGAGCTCGCTGCGCCCGAAGCTTAACGCGCCATTAACCGAACCGGCGCGGTCTCTCCTGAGGGAGATTGCGTCATGCCCGTCCTCGATACGTTTTCCGACATCGTGCTGTTCGGGTTGTGCCGCAGCAATCACCACCGGATCGCGATCGACGCGCTGGCTTTGATGCGCGGCCCCGACGCCGCCGCCTGGCGCGCCGCGTTTCTGCATCATCATGAGGCCTATCTCGAAGGCGCCAAGGCTCCGGACGAGCGCTTCAAGGATTTCAAGAACCACGTCCTGCACGTGAAGGACGGCTATTGGGGCGGCGCCCCGGACGCCGCCGACGAATGGCGCCGCCGCACCGTGCGCGCGCTGGAGGCCAAGGATTGGGCGGCGGCCGTCTACAACGCCGGCGTGATGAGCCATTACGTCATCGACCCGGTGCAGCCGTTCCACACCGCGCAGACCGAGACCGAAAACGTCATCCACCGCGCCGTCGAGCAGAGCTTCTCCAAATCCTACAAGGCCCTGCGCGCAATCCTGTGGACCGACCTCGGCGGCCCGCCCGAGCCGCCGCGCGCCGAGGGGCCGGACTGGCTGCGCGACATGGTGCGCGCCGGCGCCGAACGCTCGAACCCTTTCTATGACGCGGTCATCGACCATTATGATTTCAAGCGCGGCGTGAAGGACCCGGTTGCGGGCCTCGATCAGGAGCTCAAGGACATCGTCGCCGGCCTGATCGGCTATGCGGCGTCCTTGCTCGCCGCCGTGCTCGACAAGACGATCGCCGACGCGGGCGTAGCGCCGCCGCGCGTGAATTTGACGCTCGATACGCTGTTCGCGGCCGCCAAAGTGCCGGTCTCCAAACTGATCGCGGCGATCGACGACGGCAAAGAGCGCGCGTTCGTCGCGGCCCAGTACGAGGAATTCGTCAAGACCGGCAAGGTGCGCGCGACCTTGAGCGACGACGATTCCGCGGTGCGCCGCCTGCATGCCGAAGAGGTCGCCAAGGTTCCGCTCTCGACCCTCGATTGCCAATGGCCGCGCGAGATCGGTCAGGCGCACGCCACGGGCGCGACGCCCCGCAAGCTGCGCAAGCCGTCGCGCGTCGCCGTCGCCCCACCCGTCGCCGCCGCGCCCGCTTTGGAACATGCGCCCGCGAAGGCGCTGGACGCGCCGGCGCCCCAGACTGCCAGCCCACGCCTTGCCCGCGAGGCCGACGTCGTCGACGCCCCCTCGATCGGCCCGAAGACCGCCGAGCGCTTCTACAAGGTCGGGCTGAAGACCGTCGCCGATCTCCTGGCCGGCGCGCCCGACGACATCGCCAAGCGCCTGGAGACCCGCCACATCAATGCGCAGGTCGTGCGCGACTGGCAGGCGCAGGCGCTACTCGCATGCACGACGCCGAACCTGTCCGGCTCGGGCGCGCAGATCCTGGTCGCCTGCGAAATCCGCGACGTCGCGGCGCTGGCGGCGGCAGATCCCGTCGAGCTGGCCGCGAAGGTGCAGACCTTCTGCGCGACCTCGGAGGGCCAAAGCCTATTGCGCGCCGGCCGC
>JBMOIB010000081.1:0-13633 GCA_049317545.1 Caulobacterales bacterium
CCGCCTTTTCGATTTGTCCGGCGAGGCGGAAGAGCAGGTCCTCCGCGCCATAGGCTGCCGAGACTATGGTGTTGCGATGAAGCCGCGACGGGCGAATTCGAAGTCGCGCTCGTCCTCGGTCGCAATGGCGCGCAGCGCGGCGGCCTGCGCGGCGCGGGTCGCTTCTGCCGCCGGCTTTGCTGCAGGCGTTTCGGCTGCGGCTGCGACCGTCGTCGTCAGGCCCCGGGCGAGGGCCCATATCCCTATGAAGAGCGAGCGAACGGACAGTGCTGAACCCGAGTCCTGCATCTCTGTTCACTCACGTCTTTACGCAAACCTTCACAGCACGCGGCCTCCTTTAAGGGAGTGCGTCGTTTCAGTGGGTGTGGCTTACGCTAAGCAGGCGCGCGCCGACCCTGGCCGTTCTCGGCGTGGACACGGCGGAGCGCACGATCCTCTGTCCTCATCTGCTTGCAGGTCCCATCGTTGCAGTTTACGTCTATTGACCGCTTTCGATGAACAATGGAGCTCATCGCTGTGAACCGGCGGACCGGGTAAGTGTCAAGCTGGCGCGGGATCGAGGAATTCCTCGCGGTCGTGGAGCGCGGCAGCTTCACCGCCGCCAGTGAGGAACTGGGAGTTTCCAAGTCATTCGTCAGCAAAGCCGTCCACGATCTCGAGGAACGCCTTGGCGTTCAACTCTTGGTCCGCACGACACGGCGCCTGTCGATGACCGCGGCCGGGGAAAGCTTTTTCCAGGAGTGCGGGGATCTCCACAGACGATTTCAGGCGCTCGAGAGACGCGTTGGCCTCTATGGGCGCTCGCCCGTCGGCAAGTTGCGCGTCGGCCTCAGCGATATCTTTGGCTCCGAGTACATGTCGGGAATGCTCGCCTCGTTTAATCTCGAGCACCCGGCCATTGAGATAGAGATCATTGCTTACCTTGATGAAGGCCGCGTCTCGCAGGAACAGTACGACCTCGTCATTCGCTATGGGAAATTGTCCGATTCCAACCTGCGTGCGCGTCCATTCGGATACCTGTCGTACTGCCTCTGCGCCGCTCCCGAATATGTCGAACGACATGGCTGGCCGTCGTCCTCGAATGATCTGGCGAACCACAGGTGCCTGACAGACCGCACAGCGACGATGTCGTTCAATGACGGGGATGTGATCAAGGTTTCGCCGCGTTGGATGAGCAACAGCGGCATTGCCCTTAAGGGGGCTGTCCGCAAAGGGCTCGGGGTCGCAAGTCTTCCGGTCAGCGTGATTCGACGGGAGCTGGCGGAGGGCAGCGTCATCGCCCTCGAAGAGGAATGGGCCTACTTCGACAAGGAGTGCTGGGCGGTCTATTCCCCGGGAATGATCTCCGCTGCGACCCGCGCTTTCATTGACTATCTCGTTCGTCGCATCCCCCGCACCAAAATCCGTCCCGCGATGGCGGCGCAACTCGCCTTGCTTGAATAGCCTGATTGTGCGCCCTCGCGGACAAAGCGTGCACGCGCTCGCCCTTTTTACTGGCCGTTGAGGCCAATACGGTGACGGGTACGATGGGCGCGCTATGCGCCCCTGGTGGGAGAGGATGCGTGCCAAAGGTTGCTCGGTTTCCGATGCCGATCCCGTTCGGCTGGTTCGGCGTTGGCTACAGTGCTGAATTGGCCGTAGGCGATGTGCGGTCGCTTCATTACTTCGGCCGAGATCTCGTTCTGTTCCGCAACGAGGATGGCAAGGCAGGTCTGCTCGATGCGTATTGCCCACATTTGGGAGCGCATCTGGGCCGCGGCGGCAAGGTCGTGGGCGAAAGCATTCAGTGTCCGTTTCACGCATGGGAGTTCAAGCCGGACGGCATGTGCGCCCGCATACCCTATGCGACGACAATGCCGCCGCGCGTCGTGCGCGGACCTGTTGCTGAGGCCTATCCGATCGTCGAGAAAGCCGGCGTCATCTGGGCCTGGCATCATCCCCAGGGCGAGGAGCCTTCGTTCGACGTAATTGATTATCCTCAGTTTGTCGATCCTAGCTGGGCCGAACCTACAAAGCGCCAGTGGAGGTTTGCAAGCAATCCGCAAGAGATTGCCGAAAACGGAGTGGATGTCGCACACTTTGCCTATGTGCACAAAATGGATGCTGTCCCCGACGGCGAGACGGATTATGACGGCGTCCGTCGCCGCAGCGTCGCGCGCGGTTCGCGCACGATCGATCTCCCATCGGGCGAGCGCAAGACGATTCCCTACTCGGTCGAGACCGTGCAGAATGGCGCTGGCCAGAAATTCACGCAGCTGCGCGGCATCGTCGAACTTTCTCTCCTGGTGATCGCCACGCCCATCGAGGCGGATGACGTCGAATTGCGCTTCTGCTTCACGCATCCGAAAGTTGCGCCGGGCTCGCCGGAAGAAACGGCGGTCAAGGCTGCGATCGAAAACACCTGCGGTCAAACCGGGGTTGAAGGCGACATACCCATCTGGGAAAACAAAATACACCGTGCACGGCCGCTGCTGTGCGATGGTGATGGCCCGATACTTTTGTTCCGGCGCTACTTTGAACAATTCTATGCGGACGACCCTGCCGCAATGGTAGCTGCCCAATAACTTAGACCGCCAATTCGCGGGCGACGCACAACAAGAACGCAATAACGCGCCTGAACGGCGTCGGGAGGACGATCATGTCAAGACTTCGCTACGTCATGGGAAAAAATGAGACGCGTGCGGCAGGCATGCTGCGCAATACCGTCTACGGCATTCGCGCAACCTACGAAACCGACGCCGAAGTGGTTGCCGCACTCCTGCCGCGTCCCTTGAAGCCGGTTGCGCGGCCGCAAATCTGGCTGCAAATGGTCCATGTCGCCATGCACTTCACCGAAACCGAAACCGTTGAGATCGGGGCGCTGACTACGGGCGTAAGTTGTACTTATGAAGGCGCGCCGGGCGCTTATTGTTTTCACATGGCTATGGAAGGCGAAAGCGTCGTCACCTCCGGCCGTGAACGTTTCGGCGAACCAAAGAAAATCGCGACGACGCATTTCGAGCGCAATGGCGATCATTTGCGCGCGACATGCAGCCGCCATAACGTCACCTATTTCGAAATCGAAGGCACGATCGGCGAGAAGGTCGACGCGCCGCTCAAATTCGAGGAGCACCTATTCTGCTACAAAGGATTGCCTGCCATTGATCGACCGGGGGAGTTCGATGGCGATGTCTTCCTCACGCGTCTGAACTGGCAGCGCAATTACACGGACCGCCGGGCGATGCAGGGCACGATCACGCTGCGCGAGTCGCCCTACGATCCCTTGACCGATGTCCCAGTTCGCAAGCTCGTGAGCATGGAATACGTTGAAGGCGGCACGGCGACCGGCGGCGTGCTGCTGCAGAAGGTGCCCGGCGAATGGATCGCGCCGCATTGGGTCGGTCGTTACGACGAGCCGCGCAACGTCGGCCTTGAACTTGCACGCTGACGCTCGCCCAATGAAGGACCTAAAAGATAAAGTCGCCGTCATCACAGGCGGAGCCAGCGGCGTCGGCAAGTGTCTGTGCGCGGATCTCGCCCGCGCTGGCGCTCACGTCGTCATCGTTGACATCGATCCCGCCCGGCTTTGGGCCACGCAAGCGCAGATCGATCCGCTTGGGCCAGGGCGCGTCCTTGCTCTGCCCTGTGACGTAACCAAAGAGGCGTCGGTGCGGGCGCTCGCCGATGCCGTGTTCGAGGCGTTTCCAACGGTCCATGTCCTGTTCAACAATGCAGGCGTCGGATTGGGCGAGGCCCAGCGAAAGATCTGGGATCTTCCGGTGAGCGACTGGCGCTGGGGCATCGACGTGAACGTCATGGGCATCGTTCACGGAATCGCCGCCTTCGTGCCGCGCATGCTGGCCGCCGGAGAAGAGGGGGTCGTCGTCAACACGTCGTCGAGCAATGGCGGTCTCCGCTCGCTGCCGAATACGCCGATCTATGCGGCGACAAAGGCGGCGGTGACGAGCATTTCGGAGGTTTTGCATCAGCAGCTTCTCCGGGAAGGCGGCAAAGTGCGCGCTGCAGTGCTGTTTCCCGGGCCGCACACGGTCAATACCGGGATCTTAGCTTCTGGCGAGGTGCGGCCTGCGGATTACGTGGAACACGAGGGACAAAGGAAAGTCGCCTACAGGACAATGGAGGATCTGCTGCGGACCACGGGCCTCAAGATGATGCTGACCCAGCCGGAAGAGGTGGCAGCCTTCGCCTTGCAAGGACTGCGCAGCGGCCGCTTTTGGCTGATCCCGGAAAGTCCGGATAATGATGCTCTTGTGGCCGCGCGCACGGCGCAGATTATCGGCCGTGAGGACCCGCCCTCCGCATGGTGAGCCCGGGCCGCTTTTATCCATGGTTGGTCGTCGCGATTCTTTTCGTGGGCTATTGCTTCAGCGCACTGGATGCGCGCGTTCTGACCCTGATGGTCGGTCCGATCAAGCAAGATCTCGGCATCTCCGACTTCGAAATGAGCCTCCTGCAGGGCTTTTCATTCTCCCTGCTCTACAGCATTGCGGCCTTTCCTATCGGCCGCTACGTTGATCGCTCGAAAAATCGGGCATTGCTGATCGTTTGGGGCGTCATTTTCTGGTCAGTAATGACGGCCGCATGCGGCTTTTCGACAACCTTTCTAGCCTTGTTTCTTGCCCGCGTCGGGGTCGGCGTTGGAGAGGCGACTCTCAGTCCAACCGCTTACTCGCTGATCAGTGACTACTTTGATCGCCGCAGCAGAGCGCTTGCCATCAGCTTCTATGCGATCGGCTATCCGATCGGAGGCGGGATGGCGCTGCTCGTCGGCGGCTGGCTGCTGACGCATTTCAGCGCGGCGGGTGGGGCGACGACGGTGCCGCTTCTGGGAACATTCGCACCCTGGCAAATGGTCTTCCTCTGCGTCGCCGCGCCAGGTCTGGTCGTTGCGGCGATGATGCTTCTGATACGAGAGCCGCCGCGGCGTGAAGTTGCGGTCGACCTTGCGGAGCGCAGCAGCTTCAAGGAAGCGATGGCGTATCTCGCGGAACGGTGGGTGCTGTTCGGTTCGATTATCGGATCGCTCGGCATCATCGCACTTCTCGCGATCGGCACCGCGCTCTGGTTTCCCACATTCCTTATCCGGACTTACGGCATGACGCCGGGCGAGGTCGGGTTGAGCTACGGCATGATCATGCTGGTGTGCGGCACCATCGGGACACTGTTCGGCGGCTGGCTGTCCGGCCGCTTGATGAAGGCCGGGCGCGCAGACGCCAACATGCGCATCGTTCTCGGCGCGACGCTCCTGAAAGGTGTGCCCCTCGTGATCGCACCCCTGATGCCGGATGCGACGTCGTCACTGATCATGATGGCGATCGGCACCTTGATCGGGCAGGCATCGCAAGGGGTCATTCTCTCCGCCATCCAGGACATTACGCCAAACCAGCTGCGCGGGCAGGTGACGGCGATCGCTCTCCTCGTGGTGAACATTCTGGGGACCGGGCTCGGCGCGACCGTGATTGCGGCCATCACGGACTTTGGTTTCAAGGATCCTGCGGCTTTGCGCTATTCCATCGCGATTACGGGCGCCATCACGTTGCCGATCATCGCTGTTCTTACGGTGATCGCCATGCCGCACTATCGTCGCGCAGTCGAAGCCCTGGCTCGCTGACCTGTTCGAGCACTGGGCGACCGCCGAGGGCATGCGCGCACGTTGGGCCCGTCAGCGCAATCCTTGGCGCCGCCACGGACGGGCCGCCCTCAGAGCTTGAGAATGAGCTTGCCCTGATTGCCTCCCTCGAAAAGCATCAGGAATGCTGGCAATGCCTGGTCGATGCCGTCAACGACATGCTCTGCAAACCGGATTCTTCCGGCGGCGGCGTGATCGAACAGCGCGCGCGTCGCAAGTTCGACTTCATCTGCAAAATCCAGCATGACAAAGCCGCGCATCGTCGCCGACGCAAACACGATCTCCATGAGATTTCGCGCTCCAAGGCGCGGTCCGTTGTACTCCGAAATCAGGCCGCACAGTGCGATGCGGGCGTGTTTGGCGAGATTTCGCAACGTCGCATCCAGAACGAGGCCGCCAACGTTTTCGAAGACGAGATCGACCCCACGCGGCGCTGCGGCGCGGATCGCGGCTGCGAGTTCGTCCTCGGATAAGCCGTTTCGATCAATCGCCTGATCTACGCCGACCTCGCCGAAGAGCCGTTGGCACTTTTGCGCGCCACCGGCAATTCCGATGACGCGCGCGCCGGCGAGTTTGCCAAGTTGGCATGCGACAGCGCCCACTGCGCCAGCCGCCGAGCTCACCAGCATCGTTTGTCCGGGCTCCGGTTTGAGAATACGGTTTACGCCGAAATACGCGGTCATGCTCGCGCCGCCGGCGACCGAAATGTACTGGCTCATGGAGCCGTTGATCGCGGGATCGATGCGGCGGTTTGAATCGCCCGTTCGGCCGATCGAATAGGTCTCGATAGCATTGACCCCTTTTACCCAGGAGCCCTTTGGCATGTGCTCAGCCTGGCTCTCTTCGACTTCCCCGACGGTGCCCGCCCTCATCGGATCGCCGATCCGGACGGGAGGGTAATAGGTCTCCACATCGTCAAGCCAGTTGCGCATCGCCGGATCGAGCGAGGCGAAGCGATTGCGGATTAGGAATTCTCCATCTTGCAGCACCGGCGCAGCGGCGTCGCGGAGTTCGAAGTCCTTCGCCGTGGGCATGCCCGACGGCCGCGCAACGAGAACGAATTGCCGGTTCCGGATCATTGGGGCGCGTCTCCTGGAAATCCATTGGCGCAGTGCGTCGGTGTGCGGCCTCGTCTTTCGGCCTGAAGCCGACGCCGGAGCTAAGCCGGATCTGCGCTGCAACGACAAGCACCGGGTCGGGCCCACTTCCCTGAACCGGCCTTGCGCATTCGGAAGCCTTGGCGTCACGATAGGGCTCCCTTCAGGCAAGGAAACAAACCGGCGAGGAGGGGCGGCAAATTCGCCAGAAGCCGCCGCCGAACGCCGTCTTGCGAAGATTATCCACACCGGTGAACACTGTTACCGCAGGCAGTGGCTTATACGCTTTAGCCGCCTCGCTATCGTTACTTGCCAGAATTCTAAAAAAAATGGCGGCGTCTGACCAGAGTCGCGGTAGAATTTGGGGGAGGAAGAATGTTCTTGCAACGGTTTAGGTTCGCCCTTGCGGCGTCGACGATCCTCGCGCCAATGCCGGCGCTTGCCCAGGAAAGCAAAGCGGCGAGCGCAACGCAGACCCAAGTCGGTGAAAAGAGCGAAATCGTCGTTACTGCGCGGCGGCGCGAAGAGCGGCTGATCGATGTGCCTGCTTCGGTGTCGGCGCTCAGCGCGACGGCTCTGGATCGTGCGCGGGTCCAGACCGTCACCGACATAGGCGCGATCGTCCCCAACATCCAGATCAACGAGACGATCGGCAATACGTTCGGGCCGCTGATCAGCTTGCGAGGCCTCTCGCCATCCGCCGACACCAGTTTGGCGCGTGACCAGCCGGTTGGCCTTTACGTTGATGGCGTCGCGATCGGTAAGTCGACCGGCGCCGCGTTTGATACGATCGACCTGGAGCGGGTTGAGGTGCTGCGCGGCCCGCAGGGCACCCTCTATGGCCGGAACTCGATCGGCGGGGCTGTGAACCTCGTCACGAAACCTCCGAGCGGCGAGTTCGGAGCGCAACTCGAGGCCGTGACCGGAAGCTTTGGCAAGGTCGATGCGAGCGCAATCGTGGACCTCCCCGAAGTGTCCGGCTTCAGCATGAAAGTCGCAGCCACGCATCGCAAGAGCGATGGTTACTATTTCAACTCTGCGACAAACCGCGGTTTCGGAGAGCAGGAATTGTCGGCTGGACGCGCCGATGTCATGTGGGCTCCGTCCGACACGTTCAAGGCGCGTTACAGTTTCGACCTCACCGACAGTACAGGGACGCCCGCGCAACTTGTGACGACCGCGGTGACGGGATCGGGAGGCACCGCATTCGTCAACGGGCTGGTCGCCCCCTTCGTCGTGTCGCGCAGAACCAAGACGACCGGGTCGCAAAGCGCGCTGAACAGCGACTTCAGGGTCAACGGCCATGCTCTGACGCTCGAATGGGAGCCTGGGCTTGGCGACATGACCGTCAAGTCAATTTCGGCTTGGCGCAGCGCAAAAACGAGATCATCCAGCGACTTCGACGGCAGCCCGCTTGATCTGTTTCGTTTCACTCTGAACAACAACTACCAGCAATTTACCCAGGAATTGCAGGCGACAGGGACGGCCGGCTCTGTCCAGTACACCGCCGGTTTGTTCTATCTTGATGACTCCTATGACGTCTTCAATCCGAGATGGAACTTCCAATTCGGGGGCAACTCAGCTTTTGACATCTCGGAGCGCGGCGGCGATTCGAATGCCTATGCGGCGTATGGCCAATTGGAATGGACGCCGAAGTCACTCAAGGATCGTCTCACTGTCGGTCTAGGAGCCCGGTATTCGAAGGAAGAAAAGGCCGCCTACGAGTTGCTTCTGGCGAACACGACGTACCGCACCGCGCCGGCATCGGCTGGTTCTGGAGTGTTCCGGCGAGATGCGAGCGGCAACCCAGTGACGCGCAGCGGCCAGCCAGCCGCCGGCGCGAGGCCCGGCGCCGGTGGGATCGGCTACAAAGACCTTTTCCCTCTGACGAATTCAGACACATGGAAGAGCTTCACGCCGACGCTAAACGTGCTCTATCGCTTTTCGCCGGATTTCACGGTCTACGGCCGGATCGCCACGGGCTTCAAGAGCGGTGGGATCAACGATACGGCGGCAACGAACGCCGCCTTCCTGACGCCCTACAATCAGGAGGATCTCACGTCCTTTGAAGTCGGCCTGAAATATGTCAGTCCAGACCGTCGCTTGCGTCTTGATCTGGCGGCCTATGAGTCGATCTACCAGGACTTTCAGGCGGGCGTTTTCGTGCCGGCGCTGGTGACGACGAACATCGTCAACGCAGGCGAGGCGCGTTTCACTGGCGTTGAACTCGAGGGGTCTTTCCGCCTGTTCGACGGATTTAGTCTCACGTTCGGCGGCGGTGTGATTGATCCCCGGTACAAGGAGTTCGTGCTGCCGAACGGAACTGACGTTACGAACAGCTACGTCTTTCCGCGCGTTCCGAAGTCCAATTACCAATTGGGCGCATCGTACGAGAGGAGCCTCGGCTTCGGGACCTTGGAAACAAGCGTGAACTGGAGCTGGCGCGACGCCCAGTTCACCAATATCGTCAACGATCCATTGGCGAAACTGCCCGCTTATGGGCTTTTGAACGGGCGGATCGGGCTTACGGGCATCAAGGTCGGCGGCAGCACGCTTGAAGTGTCGGTCTGGGGCGAAAACCTGACGGACGAGGAGTACAAAGTCGCGGCGATCAATCTTGCCGTTCTGACGCTTGCTCAGTATGGCGATCCAAGAAGCTATGGCGCAAAAGTGCGTGTCCGCTTCTAGACCATGGCTTTGTCCGAGCCCACAAAGGGCGACCCATCGCGATCGGCATCGCGATGGGTCATTCCTTATCTTGGGACGCTCAATTGCCTGACCGCGATCGGCAATCTCGGATTGGTTTCCGTGATGCCTGCGATCGGACGGGACCTGGGGATACCTGACTTCCTCGTCGCCAGCATCTTTTCGCTGTCGGCGCTCGTTTGGGCGATAAGTTCGCCGTTTTGGGTCGCCCCAGTCTCTCGATACGGAGCCAATCTCTTTATTCGATTGGGGCTCGTCGGCTTCATCGCCTCGATGGGCGGCTGCGCGCTCGCGGTCACGCTGGGCGGCGTCGGCTGGACTGGGCCGATCGCGACTTTTGCACTTTTTCTTGTGTTGCGCTCCATTTATGGGGCTTCGGGTTCGGCGGCCGCCACCGCAACGCAAGCCTTTGTCGCCGCAAGGACCCAAGGGCCTGAGCGAACGCTTGCTTTGACGGCGTTGTCGGGGGCGGTCAGCCTGGGCACCATTATTGGACCAGCCATCGCGCCGTTTCTCATGTTTCGGCCGATCGGATCTGTCGGCCCCATGGCCGTTTTCGCCGCCATCGGTCTCGTTGCGCTTGCAGCGTCCTATGTCTTTCTGCCCGGACCGACGGTCGCTCGCATCAACGAGGCGCCCGCATCGCATCGCTCGCTAAAATCCGTCTGGCTTAAGCCGGTGGTTGGCCGCTATCTGATGTTCGGTCTCGTCCTGTGCTCGGCGCAGGCCATGAATCTTTACACGCTTGGCTTTGTTCTGATTGACCGAAGTGGAAGCGACGTTTCCGGCGCCCAATCCTTGATTGGGGGCGCCATGATGGGGGGCGCAACCGCCGCCGTCGCGGCGCAATGGGGGCTTGGACGCTTTCTGCCGCTGACGGCGCAGCGCCTGATGCAGGCGGGGGCAGCGATCGGTCTGCTCGGAAACGCGATCGCGATCCTCATCCCGGCCTCCGCAGGCGCGGTCATCGGGTTCATTGTCGCCAGTTTCGGCTTCGGCATGGCCCGCCCAGGCTTCACCGCCGCCGCTTCGCTTGCCGCTAACGACGCTGAGCAAGTCGCGGTCGGGTCCTCGGTCAGCCTAATCGCGGGAGCTTCGATAACGGCGCCGCCCATTGTGGCGGCTCTGGCCTATCAGTTCTGGGGCGCGGCGCCTTTTGCGATTCCGGCGGCGATGCTTCTCGCTCTCCTGGCCGGCAATTTCGCCATGCGGGGAAGCGTCATTGTTCTCAAGCAACGATAAAGCGTTCCCGCAAAGGGGCTTTTTCCTCGCGTTCGAGGTTCTAAACTTATGCCATGGCGCGGCTCGGCGTCGCTACTCTCGCCGGCTGCACAAGGCAATTAACGGATACGGGTTTGCTATCGAATGCGCAGGTTAGTCGCTGCGCGTGCGAGCGCGGATGTTTTGGAGGCTATTGATGGACAGCTATCTCGTCATCTCGTCGGACGGCCATGTGGGGCTGCCGCCGGAGCGTTATCGCGACTACCTTGACGCAAAGTACCGGGGCTTGTTCGACGAGACTGTGCTCGCAGACGTCAAGGCCCGGGAAGAGCATGAGAAGCGATTTCTGATCAACGACTTCAACACCAAATGGCGGGCCAGGGTCGGCGATGGCCTTGAGGGCGCTTGGGATGGCGCCATTCGGAACCGGGAACTTGACCGCGACGGAGTCGCGGCTGAGGTTCTGTTTCCTGATGGCATCACCGAACGCAATGCGCCGCCCTTTGGCGCGGATATAGGACTGCGGCCCGCGGCCAAGAACGCCGAGTTACAATGGGCAGGCGCACGCGCGCACAATCGCTGGCTTGCAGAATTCTGCAAGGACGATCCGCATCGTCGCATCGGCCTCGCCGTGATCCCGGCCCTCTATGATGTCGACCAGACCATGAAAGAGATCGCCTGGGCGCGGGATAATGGTCTGAAGGGCGTGTTTTTTCCTGCTCTGACCGACGGC
Source organism: Caulobacterales bacterium (assembly GCA_049317545.1). Taxonomy (GTDB): domain Bacteria; phylum Pseudomonadota; class Alphaproteobacteria; order Caulobacterales; family Aquidulcibacteraceae; genus REEB506. The sequence goes on from JBMOIB010000081.1 coordinate 11,387, forward strand.
TACGACATGTACAACCACACGAAGTACTACAAAGTGTGGGCCCAGTTGCAGGATCTCCAGATGCCCCTGCATTTCCACTCCGGCGCCTCGCCGGGCTACGACACAACTCAGCCCGGGTGGATCGGGACGTACTTGTGCGAGTTCGCGTTCTGGATGACCCGTCCGCTTTGGAGCATGATATTCGGCGGCGTCTTCGAAGAATATCCAAAACTGAAAGTCTGCTTCACCGAGGCAGGCGGGGAGTTTTGGTTTCCTTGGATGATGCGCTTGATGGATATTCGTGCATCCGCCAAGCATACGAGTGGCAAGCTTGGCGACTACAACGCCAATATGACGATGAAGCCGAGTGAATATTTCCGTCGCAATATCTGGGTTGGATGTTCGGCTCTTCCTGATGAGGAAACGACCCAGTCCTATTATGATATCGGCATCGATCGAATCATGTGGGGAACAGATTATCCGCATCCAGAGGGAACCTGGCCGAGTACGCGCGAAAAGATGGTCGTCAGCCTTGGCGGCTTGCCCTCCGATGACATCCAGAAAATGCTCGGCGGCAACGCGCTCGGGGTCTACGACATTGATGCGCAGGCGCTGTGGTCCATTTCAAAACGGATCGGCCCGCGCCGTGAGATGTTCATCAGGCACGCCGCAGAATAAGCGCAATTCCTGGAGGGCAGTGGCGCGCCAAGGCCCTCCAGAAACGCTGGTGCGCGTGCTGCGGCTGCATTCCTGCTGATCAACGCCGCCGTCGCAGCGGCGAGGCAAGCATTGCGACTTCGAACACGGCGCATGCGAGCCACTCTCCGATCCGCGTCGGGTGCGCCCGCAACACGCTAAAGCGGCCTTCACATCCGGCTTCATCCTCGAACAACTTCATCTTCCGACAGACGCGCTAACTGCGCTCGAATTCGATGCCATGGCAGACATTCTCTTCGGATCCGCCGACCCGATCCCCGACCCTCATCCAGCGCGGACTTAGATCCGGCGCTCATGTGATCCGCTCCCTGAAAACTCCCTCGATCTGAGCTAGAGTTTTCGCCGGCATTTCCCTGGCTGGGAGGATTTGAAGGCGATGAAGGCATCGAAGTTCACGGACGCCCAGAAGGCGTTCATCATCCGACAGGGCGAGGACGGAACGCCGGTCGAAGAGGTCTGCCGCAAGGCCGAGATCAGCCGGGCGGCCTACTAAGCGTGGAAGAAGAAGAACGCCGGCATGATGCCCTCCGAGATGAAGCGCATGCGCGAGCTCGAGGATGAGAGCGCCCGGTTGAAAAAGGTCGTGGCCGACCTTTCGCTCGACCGCGCCCTGTTGCAGGACCTCATCAAGCGAAAGCTCTGAGACCTGCGCGCAAGCGCAAGCTGGCCGGCGAGATGATGAGCGAGTGGAAGGGGGCGCAACGTCGCGCGCGCGGCGGCCCTCGACGCCGAACTCGACGGCGCCGGCTGCTGTTTTGTCGGCGATGTCAGCCGCACCGAAGATCTCCAGCGCGTCGCTGCTCAGTGCCAGGAATTCGGATGGGCCACCTGACTCGCCTTCGCCAATGCCGGTATGCTCCGCATCGGTCGGCCGTGGGAGCAGAGCCACGCCGATCGCGACCTCGTCATAGACGTCAACGTCAAGGGGGCGCTGAACACGCAGAGCGCTTTCGCGCCGCTGCTGTTCGCGCAGGAGGCGCGCTCCGCGCTGGTTTTCACGGCGTCGCTCGCGAGCTTCAACGCCTCGCCGGGCTTCGACGCCTATGCGGCGAGCAAGCACGCCGAGCACGCGATCGCCGCCGCTTTCACACCGGAGACGCGCGCGCGTGCGCCGCACGTTCGCTCGGTGGTCCTGCTCTGCCCGGGCGCGGTGCGCACCTCGATCGTCGACGTGGACGTCGAGGGGCCGGCCGCGCGGCTGTAGGCGGCTGCCCGCCAGCGCGCGAGCGATGACGCGGCGTCCGAAGTGGTCGCGACCGCCGCCTACGACGTGATCGCCGAGGGCTGGGATCTCATTCTTCTGGACGCCCCCGTGATGCGCGCGATTTCGGCGCGCGCGTTCTGAGCGAGGGCGAACTCGCCTAGATGCGCGGTTCCCAGCGCCCGTTCAGCCCGGGGGTCGCCGCCCGGCCCACGGAGCGGCGCGTTCGATCTCCCCGGCAAGCCGGAGCAGCATGTCCTCCGCGCCATAGGCCGCCGAAACCATCACGCCGATCGGCAATCCGTCTTCGGACTGGTGGAGCGGGAGCGACATGCTGGGCTGGCCCGTCG